>NZ_JABXEM010000009.1:0-78753 GCF_013372595.1 Myxococcus sp. AM011 | reverse complement strand
CTCCCCCTCCATGAACCCCAACGGCAACGAGCCCAACCCCTCCACCGACCGCAGCTGGTGCGCCGCCTGGATGCCTCCCATCTCGCCACCCAGATGCATGTGGATGAGCACCCCATCCACCCACTGCTTGCTCGCCACCGCCACCGCCTCGTTCGCCGTGCGCGCCGGCAACACCCGCACCACGTGCGCCTTCCCCAGCCGCTCCGCCTCCGCCAACACGTGCGCGTCCTCGTCCACCACCAACAGCACCCCCTCCGTCGGCAACATCGCCGCGGGGGCCGGCTTGCCCACGGGCTTCACCGGCACCGACGCCGCCCTCGCCAGCTCCCGGAACGTCGCGTCCACCTGCCCCCAGTCCATCCGCGCCGCGTCCTTCGCCGACCGCAGCACGTCCTCCAACCGCCCCGCCGAAAGACTCACCTCCGTGAACCCATAGCTGCCCGCCGTCCCATGCAGCTTGTGGACGACGATGGTCGCCTCCTCCAGCGCATCCCGCTTCCCCGCCCGCGCGTCGCCCAGCAGCGTCTCCAGCCCGCCCACCTTGTCCTTCAGCCGCGCGCCGTACTCCTGATTCAACGCGACCAGGCTCGCCGCCAGCTCGTCACGCACCAGGTCCACGTCCGCCAGCGCCCGAGGCCCGGGCGGCGGCGGCGGCAACGCCTTGGTGAAGAGCTGGTTCACCCAGAGGAACAACTCCTCCGGCCGGTAGGGCTTGTGGATGATGCGCGCCACCCGCAACTGCCGCGTGAGCAGCTCGTGGCTCTTCAAGTCCTTCCAGAACGCCGACGCGAACAACACCGGCAGCTCCGGCTGCGTCTTGCGCAGCTCGCGGATGAAATCCGCCCCCGTCACCCCCGGCAACAACCCGTCAACGATGGCCGCGTCCACCGGCATCTTCGCGAGCAACGTGCGCGCCTCCGCCGCCGTGCGCGCCGACTCCACCCGGAAGCCCTTCTCCCGAAGGAACGCACAGACCAGCGTCTGCAGGTCCTTGTCGTCCTCCAGGAACAGGAGCGTCTTCGCCTCGTTCATGAAGCAGCCCTCTTCCCCGTGCCGCCGTCCTTGCGGGACAACAGCTCATGCAGCAGCTCGCGCACGGAGGCCACCAGCTCCTCCTCCGACGAGCGCGCCTTGCTCAAGTGCCGCGTAATCCCCAGCGTCAACTGCCGCTGGTCCGCCCGCGACAGGTCCCGTCCCGTGAACACGATGAGCGGAGTCGCCCGCCCCCGCCCCTGCCTCAGGATGTCCACCACCTCGAACCCGTCCAGCCCTGGCAGCCCCACGTCCAACACGATGAGGTCCGGCGGCGTCTCGCGCGCCAGCTCCACCGCGCTCTCCCCATCCGCCGCCTCGAACACCTGCACCGTCCCCAGCCGCTCCAGCCGCGCGCAGATGACTCGCCGCGTGGCCACGTCGTCGTCCACCACCAGCACCCGCGCCTGCCCCGGCCGCCGCATCGCGTGCCGCAGCGCGCTGAGCAGCCGCGTCTCCTCCAGCGGCTGCGACATCCAATCCACCCACAGGGGCGTGCCCACGCCCTCGCCCTCCGCCGAGCGCCCCGACACCGCCAGCACCGGCAGCTCGTGCGTGCGCGGCTGCTCGCGCAGGCTCCTCACCCAGTCCAGCGCCTGCCCATCCGGCATCTGCGTGTCCAGCACCACGGCGTCCGGCGGCGTCTCCTCCAGGACCTTCGCCGCCTCGGCCAGGCTCGCGGCCCGCACCACCCGGTAACCCTCTTGCGACAGCAACCCGCGCAGCAACGCCGACAGCTCCGCGTCCGCCGTCGCCACCAGCACGTTGTAACGGGTGGAGTCCTTCACCACCGCGCCCACCGCCGCATGCGAGCCCGACACCGAGCGCGCCGCGTCCAGCGTGAAGGTGAACGTGGAGCCCTTCTCCGGCGCGCTCTCCACCTCGATGCCGCCGCCGTGCTGGTTCACGATGGCCTGGGAGATGGCCAGCCCCAACCCCGTGCCTCCCTTGGAGCGCGTGTCCGAGCCGTCGAGCTGCTGGAAGCGCGCGAACAGCCGCCCCCGCTGCTCCTCGGGAATGCCCGGTCCCTTGTCCACCACGCTGAAGCGCACCCGCCCCGGGGCCTCCATCCGCACATGCACCGCCACCTCGGCGCCACCGGGCGAGAACTTCACCGCGTTGGAGACGAGGTTCGTCAGCACCTGGATGAGCCTGTCCCGGTCTCCCTTCACCCGAGGCGCGTCCTCCACCACCGCGCGCAGCGACACCCCCGCCGCGTCCGCCACGCCGCGCAGGCCGCTGAACGTCGCCTCCACCAACTCCAACCCCTCCACCGAGGCCAGCTTCAGCTCCAGCATCCCCGCTTCCATCTTCTCCAAATCGAGGATGTCGTTGATGAGGCGGATGAGGCGCTCCGTGTTGGAGCGGGCGATGCGCACCATGTCCAGCGCCTGCTCCGGCATCTCCCCGACGATGCCGCCCTCCAACAACCCCAACGAGCCCCGGATGGACGTCAGCGGCGTGCGCAGCTCGTGGCTCACCGTGGAGACGAACTCGTTCTTCATCCGCTCCACCTCCTTGCGCTCGGTGATGTCGCGCACGAAGGCGGTGAAGCGCGCCGGGCCCTCTCCCGGCACCCGCGCCAGCGTCAGCTCCGCGGGGAACATGCTCCCGTCCGCGCGCAGGCACGGCGACTCCAGCCGCGTCGCCTGGCCCGACGTCTCGCGCAGCGCCGCCGCCACCTCCTCGCGCTTGCCGGCGGGCAACGATGCGGGCAACGCCAGCGCCAGGAAGTCCCGGCCCACCGCTTCTGACGCCTTCAGCCGGAAGACGTGCTCCGCCGTGGGGTTCAGCTCCAGCAGTCGCCCCGCCTCGTCCACCAGCAGGATGCCGTCCGGCGCCGCCTCCAGGATGGCCGCCTTGCGCGCCTCCGTGGTGCGCTGCTCCTGACCCGCGAGCAAGAGCGCCTGGCCGCGCTCCTCCACCCGCTTCTCCAGGACCTCGTTGAGCGTGGCCAGTTCGCCGGACGCGCGCGACAGCCGCACCAGCACCACCACCACGTACGCCCCCAGCACCAGCGACACCCCGAAGAAGACGACGCGCGAGCGCTCGTTGCTCAACTGCGCCCGCTCATGCAGTTGGAGGAACGTGGTGACGAGCCGCTCCGCCTGCGCGCTGGCCGAGCGCTCCAGCAGCGCCTGCACCGCCACGTCCGCCTCGCGCCGCTCGCCTCGGACCGCCGCCTCTCGCGAGCGCACGAGCAGCGCGCGGTTGTCCTCCAGCGCGCGCAGGTATGCCTCCAGCGAGGAGGCCATCACCCGGCGCTCCTCCTCGGAGAGGAAGGACGGCACGTCGCGCAGCGTCAGGGCGCGGGCCTTCAGCGCCTCGAAGGAGGACAGCTCCGAGCCATGCAGCTCCGGCAGCCCCAGTCGCGCACGCAACACGTCCTGCTCCAGCTCCGCGCTGGCCAGGCGCAACTGCTGCAGCCGCGTGCGGTACCCATCGCTCTCGGCCATCCCCCACGGACGGCCCACCACGAACAGGCCACACAGCACCAGCAGCGCCCCCACCGCCAGCGCCACCGAGCGCTTGGACAGGCGGGAGCCCGTCATTCCGGCACCAGCTTGCGAATCTCCTTGGGCAGCGTCATCGGGTCGAACGGCTTGCCGATGACGCCCACCGCGCCCAACTCCAGATAGCGGGCGACCTCCTGCTTCTGCACCTTCGCCGTCATGAAGATGATGGGCGTGCGCGCCGTCGCGTCCTGCTCGCGCAGCCGGTTGAACGTGGTGGGTCCATCCATGCCCGGCATCATGACGTCCAGCAGGATGAGGTCCGGCTGCTCCTCCGCGGCCTTCGTCAGCGCCTCGTTGCCCGACGCGGCCAGCACCGTCACCCAGCCACCCACCCGGCTCAGGCTCAGCTTGCCGATGGCCCGGATGTCCTCTTCGTCGTCCACCAGCATCACCTTGCGCAGTGTCGTCATGGGCGGACCTCCTGGATGCGATGCACCAATGGTGCTTGGTATCTCACGTGCGGGGTGCACGGGCACTGGACGTCCGTCCAAGACCCTGGCGGGCTGAAGCCCTGGTCGGGATTCAACACCGGGCCCCATCGCATTCCCAGCCCCGTGAGGGACGCCTAGCCGGTGGCCTTGGCCTTGCGGCGGCGCACCGCGCGCACGGGCTTCTTCGCCGGCGGCGCCACGGGCGGCATCACCGAGACGACGGCGTTGACCACGCGCGACACGGCGCGAAGCTGGGACGGCTCCAGCTCCCGCAGCTTGCGCGTCATCCGCCGCAGCTCCACCGGGTCTTCCCGCTCGGGCTTGCGCGAGGACACGGGGGTGAGGGACGCACCACCGCGCCCCACGCCCAGCAGCGTATCCGAGGAGACCTGGAGCGCGTCACACAGCCGCTTCAGCGTTTGAGCACGGGGCAACATCTTCCCGCGCTCCAGCCGGCTGTAGACCTCCATGGCCATGCCGACTTTGTCCGCCACGTCGCCCTGGGTGAGGCCCAATCGCAGGCGGGCGACTCGGGCCGCCCCTCCCAGGATGGCCGCGAGCTTGTGGTCGACGGGCTCACGCATGATGGCCGGGAGCGTCGCACGGCCGCACCCTCGCGCAAGTTCATTTCCCGCGCCCTCACCCAGGCAGCGGACCTTCAGCGGCGCAGGAGCCCCAGCGCGCCGTGGACCAACTGGACGACGGCCCGGAGCTGCTCGGGCCCCAGCGCGCGCAGCGCCCTCACCAGCCGGCGCAGGGCGGGCGGGTCCTCGGCGCGCGTCACCACCGGGGCCCCGGGCACCACCAGCGGCGCCTCCGACAGGCCGAGCAGCGCGTTGGCGTCCATGCGCAACACCAGACACAGCCGCCGCAGCGTGGTGACGCTGGGCAACACCCGGCCCCGCTCCATGCGGCTGTAGACCTCCATGGCGATGCCCACCCGCTCGGCCACGTCCGCCTGGGTCAGTCCCAGCCGGGACCTCGCCGCCCTCGCCGCCGTGCCCACGGTGATGGCCAGTTCCTCGTTCATCGTCCTCGCGCCTCTCGCAAGTCTCCCTACCACGTCACCTGTCCGGAACCCTACCCCACACGGCACGAGACTACCCGAAAAGGCGTCCGCCATGCTAATGACCTCCAAGGTTCAATCGACAGGCAACCCATGCACTTTCAATTTGAAATTTTCCGAGGGGAATCCAACCTTGAAGGTCCATCACCTCGCGCACTTCACGCGGGTCGGGTCGGCGGCGGGAGGACGGGGCCATGAGCGACCTCGAATCGACACACCCGCTGCTCCTGCAGCCGTCGGAGGAGCTGGGCGCCCTGCGCATCATCAAGAGGCTGGCCACGGGCGGGTATGGCGCCATCTATCTGGCGGAGACGCAGACGCGCGGCACCGTGGCGCTGAAGTTCGCGCTGGAGGGCCCCTCGGACGACGACGAGGCCCGGGTGGATGCGCGCACCCAGCGAGAGGCCCGGCTGTTGATGCACCTGGACCATCCCAACGTGGTGGAGCTGCTCGGCTACCTGCGGTGGCCGGACGTGCGCCGCGGCTACCTCTACCTCATCATGGACTATGTGGAGGGCCCCACCCTGTCGCGGTGGGCGGACAGCCCCCAGGCCACGCCTCGCCGGGCCACGGAGGTGTTCGCCTCGCTGGCCCTCACGCTGGACGCCATCCACCGCGAGGGCGTGGTCCACCGCGACCTCAAGGGCAGCAACATCATCATCCGCGCGTCGGACGGGCAGCCGGTGGTGGTGGACTTCGGCTCGGGGGACCATGCCTGCGCGCCGACGCTGACGGAGGACCGGCTGCCCCCGGGCACGCCCAGCTACCGCAGTCCGGAGGCGCTGCGCTTCTGGATGGGGCCTCGAATTCCGGGCTCGCGCTACCGCTTCGTGCCCACGGATGACCTGTACTCGCTGGGCCTGGTCTTCCATGAGGTGCTGACGGGCGGCTTTCCCTACCGCGCCCACCTGCCGCCGTCCGCGCTGCTGGCCAGCATCGAGTCCGCCGAGCTGAAGCCGCCCTCCGTCCTCAACCCGCGCGTGCCTCCGGTGCTGGATGCCATCGTGCTGCGCCTCTTGAGCAAGCACGCCGTGGGCCGCTACCCCACGGGGGCGGAGCTGTGTGGGGCGCTGAGCGCGGCGCTGGAGCAGGCGGACAGCACCTGGGACGTGCCGCTGTTCCCACCCCGTCCTCCCCACGAGGCCATCACCGAGGAGGACGAGGCGCTCTTCGATGGAGACGAGGAGGCTCGGGAGTTTCGCCAGTGGATGCGCCGGGAGGACAGGGCCGGGGCCGGCTCCGACACCAGTCCGCCGGGCACGCCTCCCACCGAGCCCGGCGTCCCCTGGCGGTCCTGGCTGCGCAGGCGGATGCGGGTCCTGAGCGACGCGCTGCGGCCGTGGCGGAAGCGGGACGACTGAGGCTCGCCTCCGTCCCCTCCGAGCATCCAATCCCAGAGGTCTTCCGCTTGTCAGTCAACCTCTGACATTCCATGCGGGTTGCCTTTCGTGTTACCTCAGGCATCCTGTAGCAACCCAACCACTTCCCAGGCTCAAAGGCAGGCCATGACGACGCCCGACACGACGACGGAGGATCTTCCCGGAGGAGCGCGCCGACCCCGGGTGCTGTTCAACGTGGGCGGCACGGTGTTCGAGTTCGTCCGCAAGCTGGAGGTGCGCTCCACCGGCGAGCTGCTGATGCTCGCGCGGCGGCGCTACCGGGGCGGACAGAGCGGACTGGTGGTGGTGAAGCGGCTGCGCAGCCCCGCCACCTTCGTGGAGCGGCGCAGGCTGGTGGAGGAGGTGAGCCTGACGTTCCGCTTCAAGCATCCCAACATCGCCCAGGTGCACCAGATGAAGCTGTACCGGGGGGCGCCCCACGTGGTGATGGAGTACGTGGAGGGGCGCTCGCTGGACACGTTGCTGAACCTGACGGCGATGCGGCGCAGGCCGGTGTCGGCGGCGCTGGCGGCATTCGTGGTGGCGGAGGTGGCGGACGCGCTCCACCACGCGCATGGGGCGGTGGATGACTGGAACCGGCCGCTGGGCATCGTCCACCGCGACGTGAGTCCCCGGAACATCCGCGTGGGGACCCATGGGGACGTGAAGCTGACGAACTTCACGGTGGCCGCGTCTCGGATGGAGGGGCGCGAGGAGACGAGTCGCCCGCTGGTGAAGGGTGACATCGCGTATGCGTCACCGGAGGCCCTGGTGCGAGCGCCGGTGGATGCGCGCTCGGACATCTTCTCGCTGGGCCTGGTGTTCCTGGAGCTGCTGACGGGGCGGCATCCGCTCTCGGTGGAGGACAAGGTGCCTCCTCCGCTGCCCTCGGGACTCTCGCTGGAGGCGCAGGGCCCCACGTGGATGCCGGTGGAGGAAGTGGCCGCGCGGATGCTGAGCCTGGAGGCGGCGCAGGTGGCTCGGCTCGTGGAGAACGTGCCGGAGGGACTGGGGGCGGTGGTGCTGCGCGCGCTGCGGCGGGAGCCCGCGGACCGGTTCCAGACGGCGGAGGAGATGGGCGGCGTGCTCAGGGGGTGGCTGAGTGTGCATGCGCCGGGGCACGGGCGGCATGCGACGGCCGAGGAAGTGGCCCGCGTGGCGGCGGAGGCGACGAGCCGGCGCAACCAGGCGGAGCTGCTCGAAGGGGGCCTGCATCCAGAGGACCTGACGGCGGAGGAGGCCTCCGTGTCGCTGGAGCCGGGCGCGGCGGGGGCTCCGGCGCCAGGGGAGGTGGATGAAGCGGGGGTGCTGGCAGAGGAGGCGGCGCGGGTGTTCGGTGTGCCGGGGATGCGGGGTGTGACTCGCTCGTTCGCTGAGGATTCGGGCGGGCGGCGAGAGACTCACGTGCGAGAGGTGCCCAGGCGCGAGGACGACGTGCCCATCGCGTCTTCACCTGGCGACGAGGTGCCTGTTGTTGCTTCGCGCGACGAGGAGACGGCCCACGCGGCTTCTCGTGGCGACATCTCCTCTCGCGACGAAGAGACAACCCACGCGGTTTCTCGTGGCAACGTCTCGGTCGAGGACTCCTCGCGCGACGAAGAAACGGGAGCAAGCTCGACCTCCTCGGACGACGACTCGTCCGAGCCGTGAGCGCTCGCGACTTTCTCGCTGGGACAAGAGCCAGCTCGACCTCCTCGGACAACGACGCGTCCGAGCCGTGAGCAACACCTCGGCTGGACCTCAGAGGTCCAGCCGTCTCCCTCCGCTACAGCACTCCCGTGAAGAACAGCACCGCCACCAGCACGGCGAGCACCGCTACCACGACACCCAGCACCCGCCACGCGGAGATGGGCGACTCGCCGAAGACCACCTCGGCGTCCTGCCCGTGCACCAGCACGCGGTACGGCTTGCCTCGATAGCGATAGGCCAGCACATACACGGGCAACGCCCAGCGCGCGGTGCGCAGGCTGGAGAGCGCCACGGCCACGTGCACGTTGCGGAAGCGCCTCCCTGGGATGTCCCCACTCTCCTGGACGTGGTCCCTCGCCAGTCGCTCCACCGCCCGCAGCACCGTCTTCCGTGCTCCCGAGCGCGTCGCCTCGAAGAGCTCCACGCTGGCCTCCTCCGGCCCGCGTCCCTCGTCCGCCGCCAGCTCGAACCGATAGTGCGGCGTGAGATTGTCGCACTCCTCCACCTTCAACCCTCGCGACGCCGGCACCAGGATGTTGGTGAAGTCCAGACGCGTGCGCCCCGCATGCGGCGCCCAATCCGAGCGACCCGAGCCCGCATCCGAGTCCGCCGTCCAACTCACCTGCACTCCCGCCTGGAAGACCCACGCCGGCCACCACATCGGCTTCATCGACTCCAGCGCCGCCTCCTCCGCCAACCCCGACGGCCGGAAGAAGGCCTTGCGTCCCAGGAAGCCCGCCAGCGCCTGGTTCGCCGCGTTCGGGTCCACGGTGAAGGGCAGCCACCCTTGCGCCTGGTCCACCGGGTCCACCGTCATCTCCACATGCGTCACCGCGCCGCAGTAGTCACACCGTGGCGCCTTGGCCTCCACGGAGTACTCCACCGCCGCGCCACAGCTCTCGCAGCGCACCACCTTCGCCTGCTCGCGCGTCGCTGCCGCTCGCTCCGGGGGCGGCGTCGAAAGCCCGCAGATGGGACACCGCAGGTCATCCGCCTCCAGCTCGCATTCACACCGCGCACACGGCGCCACCAGCGCGGCCTCGCTCACCCGACACCTCCCCGCACATACAGCACGACACCCAACACCAGCAGGAGCCCCACCAGCACCGCGATGAGCACCTTCCACGTGGAGATGGGCGCCTCCCCATGCACCTCTCCTGTCTGCCCATTCACCAGCACTCGCAGCGGCGCCTCCCCTTCCGCGTACCGCACCGGCAACACCCAGACGGGCAACAGACACACGTCCAGGGACTCCCAATCCAGCCGCGTGTCGTGGCTCAAGTCCCGGTGCGAGTCCCCCGGCATCAACCCCTCCAGCCGCTTCAAGACGAGCTCGCCCACCTCCGAGCGCGCCCCCTCCAGACAGGCCTCCCGCGTGAGCGTCGGCTCCTCCGCCACCCACCCGGAGACGAGCGCCGGCGTGTAGCGCGCGAGCGCTCGGAAGTCGAAGGGCTCCAGCGCCTCCAGCTCCTCGTTGCGCAAGCCATTCGACGCCGTGACGAGCACGTCCGCCACGTAGCCCTCCAGTTCACCCTGCAAGGGCCGCCACTCGGTGCGCGTCACCGTGCGCGTGCGCCTCACCGTCTTCCCGTTCTCCGTCGTCGTGTAGCTTTCCTGCTCCTGATAGTTCTCACCGATGGTCGCTCGGAAGCTCGACTTCACCAGCGCGCTGTAGAGGAACGCGGGCACGTAGATGCCATGCACGTCGCCCGGCTCCGCGCTCCGGATGCCGGAGCGACAGAAGCGGCTGCGCGAGCGCAACCACCGGGACACGCTCTGCTTCGCCGCCGCGTGCGTCAGCGAGAACCCCAGCGCGAAGGCGGGCTCCGGTACCCCGGGCTCCGGAGGCCGCTCCACCACCGCCGGCGCCGCGCAATAGGGACACCGCGTGGTGCGCAGCGCGGGCTCCAGCACCAGCATTGCCCCGCAGGCCTGACACCCCAGGTGGAGCCTGGGCCCCGTCAACGTCGCGGTCGGCTCGTCATGCGCCACGGCCATCGGCACGCTCCTTCTCCCGGGAAGCGCGGGCATGCGCTCCCCGCGCCTGCTCGCCTGCCCTCCAGACTCCAGCCGGGAACGATAGCCGGGTTGCCGTAGGCATTCCCCGTCACGACCGTATCCAGGCGGAGGATTCCACCATGGCGAAGGACCAGCGACGACAGCCCGCTCCCCAACCCGCCGAGGACTTCTACGGCCGCCCCACCGGGCCCCGGCACCAGGAGGAGCCAACGGAAGACACCCCACGCCAGACCTCCCCGGACGACGAGCAGCGTCAGGACGACGAGGGCCCGCGTCGTGCCCGACCCATGGACCCGACGGAGCGGACCCCGGGCGCCATCCTCGACGACATCCCCGACGGCGACGGCCCGCGCAGCGACGCCGGCACCAACCCGCTGCCCGACCTGTACTGGACGGCCTTTCCCGGCAGCCTCGAGGAAGAGAAGGACTGACGTCTGACATGGGGCCTCGCCGCGACTTCCTACCCGCGCGGTGAGGCCCCTGTTTTCAATCACTCACGCCCTCGACGGAAATGTCAGCCCCCCTCTGTACTGTGTGCTCATTCGCCAGCATCCAGGGGGAGGAACTCCATGGCGGAAGTCCGTGAGCTGCCACGTGTGTCCGTGAACAAGTTGGGGGAGTACCTCATCGCGACCCCTGCTCGTCGCAAGCGCATCATCTACGACCAGAAGCATCCACCCGAGCAGCAGTACCTGCGATACCCCGAGGCGTCTCACGCGATTACCGACTTCCTCTGTCGCGACCTGGACCCGGCCATCCTCCGCGAGCACCAGCGCCGCTTCGCCTGCAGCGTGCCGCAGTCGGAGTTCGAGGCGCAGCGGCTGCACCTCTGCTCTGAAGCGCTGGAGCGCTTCGCGGACGTGGTGCCGTGGCTCGGGCTGGAGGACACCATCGTCAGCGCCGTGGGCGCCGAGCCTCCCGTGCTGGAGATGGCGGGCGTCACCATCAGCGTGCGCCCTGAAGTCGTGCTCCAGCGCATGGACCGCCACGGCAACCCGCGCGTGGGGTTGATGAAGCTCTACTTCTCCAAGCACCACCCGCTGGACGAGCGCTCCGGGCAGTACATCGGGACGATGTTGCAGCGCTTCGCGGAGCAGCACCTGTGCCAACTGGGTCCGTCCGACCACCGCATGGTGCAGGTGGTGGATGTGTTCGCGGGCACCATCTTCACCGCGCCTCGCGCGCACATCCGCCGGCTCACCGACGTGGTGCTCGCCTGCGAGGAAATCGCGGAGCGCTGGGCGGTCCACTGACGTCGCCCTTGAAGACAGACAGGTGACTCGGTGGCGTCTGGATTCAGGCGCGCGCACGGCGCTCGGCGGGAGCGCTGACACGTGCTCGCTCGGACACCTGGAAGGCCACCGGGCGATGACGCGAGACGCCTTCACCGAGGAACACGCGGCCCGTCGCGCCGTGTCATGCGGGCGGAGTGCTGGAACATTTCAGTGTGTCCGCGTGAGTGTCGAGACATGGAGTGGCGTGTGACTCGCGACACTTCCCGTGCTCCGAGGCAGGGCCTAGGCTGACGTCGCCGGTTGATTCGGCGGCCGGCTTCACCCCTCGACGGGAGACACATCATGAAGAGCCACAAGGTGAAGACTTTGAAGGAGCTGTTCGTGAAGGACCTCGCCCGCATCCACGGAGGCGATGGGACCGCGACGTCCACCTCCTCCACCGAGACACAGAGCACGGAGCCCCAGGTCTCCACCACGCTGGCCTGTTGCGAAGAGACGAACGACCCCTGCTGCTGAGAGGTGCCGTTCGACGTGTCGCTGTATCCGCGCGTGTCCTCCTTCCGAGGGCACGCGTTTTTCGTCGCGGGCATGTTGGCTTTGCGGCGGCGGGGATGTTCGCTCGTGGGTGATTGACGCCTGCTCGCGCCCGGGAGCGAACAGTCCGGGTGACTGGCGTGCGTGTGTTGGTTGGTAGGGCTTGGGGGCGTCGCCAGCCTTCGCGGCATGGCGCATCGAAGCTTGGACAACGGCAGGGATGAGAAGCTGGGGAGTCCTCGGTCTGGGTCGGGCTCGGAGCCAGTGAGGCCGGCCGAGGCGGCGCCTCCGGGCTCACGGGAGCGGGGGGAGTCGGATGTGTCGGGCTGGAACCCGGCGCGGGACGAGTCGCCTTCCGTGCGCGAGGGACGCTTCTACCGGGCCGCAGCGCTGCGCATGGCACAGCCCCGGACGGACGTGGAGGACCGGGGTGGCGCGGAGTGGGCTCGCGGTGGGGTGCGCGGCGGACCGTACGGGCGCGATGACCGGGATGACCGCTATGCCACGGGTGTGGGACCTCGGGCGCGGATGGGGGCGCAGGACCAGGAGCTGTCGCCCCAGCCCGCGGACTACCGCGCGTGGGACCGCACGGGGTACGGCGGCTCCGACTGGGATGATGAGGACCAGGCCCGGCGTGAGCTGCGTTCCCGTGAGGAGCTGCGCTCTCGTGAGGAGATGCGGGCTCGTGAAGAGATGCGTCCCCGTGAGGAGAGGCGGGCTCGTGAGGATGTGCGTTCTCGTGAAGAGATGCGCTCTCGTGAGGAGCGGCGTGCTCGTGAGGATGCGCGGGCTCGTGAAGAGATGCGGGCTCGTGAGGATTCGCGTTCTCGTGAAGAGATGCGCTCTCGTGAGGATGTGCGTGGGGCGCGACGAACGGATTGGGATGAAGAGCGCTCTCGCGGGGAAGTGCCAGCGGGTCAGGAGTTCACCTTCGAGGCTCGCCCCCGGAGGGCTCTGCCGGCTGAGGACCGTGCGCGCTCGGACGTGCGCCCGCGCGACGAACGGACTCGCACCGCCGACCACCTTCGCGAGGACCGCAGCCAGGACTTCCGCATGGGGCCCATCGCCGCGGCCGAGCGGCTGCGGTGGCAACGTGAGCCATTGACCGCTCGCGATGTGATGACTCGCAACGTGCGCACCGCGCGACGTGACAGCTCCCTGCGCGATGTCGCCCGGATGATGAAGGACGAGGACAGCGGCGTCATCCCCATCGTCAACGAGTACGGTCGACTCGAAGGGACTGTCACCGACAGGGACCTGGCCATCCAGGCCTTCTCGGGCGGGCAGCCCCCGGAGCAACTGCGTGCCATGGATGTGATGACCGATGCCATCCATGCCGTCACGCCCGACGAGAATCTTCACACCCTCGTCGACCTCATGGCCCGTGAGCAGATTCGCCGCATCCCCGTCGTCGAACGCGATGACCGGCTCATCGGCATCGTCACGTTGAGCGATATCGCCCAGCGCGCCGACGGTGACGAGGAGCTTCAACGCGCGCTGGAGCGCATCTCCTCACGCCGCTCCTTCTGGTCCCGGCTGCGCTGATGGCCTCCGCTCGTCTCGTCATGAAGCGATGAGGCGACGCAGGTCCTCTTCCTTGAGCCACCACGCGCTCGAGACAGGGATGACGTCGAACCCGTCGTCGGCCAGCTTGAGCAAGGCCGGCGGCACCCATCCGTAGACGATGCCGCCAAGCTCTCCCGTTCCCTGGTGCGCGAACCACGTGTCCCAGCCAGGAACGTCGAAGTCGTCCAGGAAGCCATTCGAGGGCGCCGTCGCGGCGCCACAGATGTCGGTATTGAAATCCGTCGCGAACACCCATCCACCGGCGAGGTCCCCGAGCGGAGGCAGCGGCATGTTCATCCGCGCCAGCGCCTCGCGACGTCTCGCGACGATGAAGTCCACTGCCTCCTCGTTCGCCACGGGCGAGCGGTGAAGCAGCGACAAGAGGGTGTCCCCGTCATGGCCGCAGATCGGCGGCATCAGCTCCGCCGTGCGCGTCGTGTCTCCCGCCCGAGCCGCCTCGGCTCGCGGCAGGCACCAGGCGATGGTCTCCGCCAGACGCTGCTTGAAGTCGCGCGGCAGCGCTCCCGTCAGGTCCACCGGGAGGACCGTGCTCCCCCTCCGCGGCGGAGCCACCACTTCGGACAGTGCCACTACTTCGGGCGGCGCGATCTCTTCGGGCGGCACCCACCAGGCGAAGGCCTCCTTCACACGCCGCTTGAAGTCGCTCGACATCCCTTCATCTTCAGTCTCGCGCACTCCCTTGCTCAAGCCGGAGCCTTGACGAAGTCGAGGAAGGCCCTCAGCGCCGTGGGGAGCTGACGCCGGCTCGGGTAGTACAGGAAGAACCCCGCATACGCGGGGCACCAGTCCTCCAGCACGCGCACCAGCCGCCCCTCTGCCAGGAGTTGCTTCACCTGCGCCTCGAAGACATACGCGAGCCCCACGCCCGCCAGCGCCGCATCCACCATCAACCCCTGGTCATTCAGCGTCAGCGGGCCCTCCGCCTCGACGAGCACCTCCTCGCCATCCCGCTCGAACTCCCAGCGGTAGTACAGGCCACTGGAGAACCGGAACCGGATGCACGGCAGTCCCCTCAAGTCCTGTGGCGTCCTGGGCGCCGGGTGCCGCTGGAAGTACTCCGGCGACGCGACGACGGCGGAGACCTCCACCCGCGCGGGCACTGGCAACACCAGCAACCCCAGCAGCAGGCCCCACACCCAGGCCCCACGTCGCCAGGACAGCCTTGGACACAACCGGTTGGTCGGCATGAATTCCCTCTGGGAGACAAGAGGGCCCACCGGCGCCGACATCCCAAAAAACAACGAGGGCCTCGCGAGTCCCACGTCCGTGGAACCCCGAGGCCCTCGCGTCGGCCCTCTCAAGACACCGGAGAGGGCTCCCTGGCACGGCGGCCTACCGCACGCCCGTCACCACCACCGCGTCCGTCGTCTCCGTCACCGTGAACTTCTTCAGGGGCAGCACCGCGGGGCCCTGCACCACATCCCCCTGCGCCGTGAAGATGGAGTTGTGGCAGAAGCAGATGAGGTCCTGCTCCGCCGGACGCGAGGACACCTCACAGGCCTGGTGCGTGCACAGCCCGTCCACCGCGGACAGCGAGCCGTCCGCCAGCCGGAAGACGAAGATGCGCTTGCCGTAGCCGCCCGGGACGCCCTCCACCACGCTGCCGTTGTCCCTCAGCGTGGGGAACTGCGCGAAGGGCAGGCGCACCTCGCCGCCCACGGCCGTCGGGAAGCCATCCTCTCCGGCGCGCAGGTCGATGCTCAGCACCTGCGTACCCGCGTTGTACTGCGACGCGAACTTGCGCAGCCCCACCGTGGCCGGCCGCTGCGTCACCGAGCCGTCCGCCGGGTTGAACTTCGACAAGTGGCACGGGCAGACGACCTCGCGACCGTCGAAGCCCAGCGGGCAGGCCGCGTGCGTGCAGAGCGACGACAACACGGAGAAGTCGTTCTGCGCCGCATGCGTCACCAGGAGGTCCTGGTCCTCGCCCGCCACGCGCACGGTGAGGGCCCCGCCCACGCGCTCCAGGTCCGGATAGCGCGCCACATTCAGCAACACCGTACCCTCGGCAGAGGCCGTCACGTCCGTCACCGGCGCGGGGTCGATGTCCGGCGCGCAGCCCGGCAGCGCCGTCGCCGCCGCGCCCGCCGCGCCCGTGCCCAGGATGCCCTTCAAGAAACCTCGTCGTGACGTGCTCACTTCCCCTCCACCTCGAACACCAGCTTGGGCTCCAGCACGAGCTCGTCGTCCACCTTCACCATCAGCAGCGAGGGGCGCTCAATCTTGTAGCCCTCCAGGCTGATGGTGAAGGAGCCCTCCGTCGTCACCTGGGTGGCCGACTTGAACAGCACCGTCACCGGCACCTCCACCTTCTGCTTCACCCCGTGGAAGTCGAGCTGCCCCTTGAGCGTCACCGGCACCTTGGCCGGGAATGTCGTGGGCAGCGTCACGCCCGTGGCCGCGCCCTTGAACTCGACGGTGGGGTACTTGGCCACCTCCGTCACTTCCTGCATGTGGATGTCGCGGTTCTGGTTTTCCGAGTCGAAGTCCTTCACGTTGGCGACCACCATCACCTGCAGCGTGCCGTCCGCTTTCAGGTTGGCCTTGCCCGCGATGGGCTTCGCCGTGCCGACGACTTTGTGCGCCGGGTGATTGAGCCTGTACGTGAGGGTGCTGGCGTCCTTCTTCAACCCATACGTCTTCGCCGTGCCCTGTGCCAGGGCAGGCAGGGAGACAAGCAGGGTGGTGAGCAGCGCGAGTCGTCGAGCAATCATGTCCATCTCCAGAAAATCGAAGTCAGCCCACCCGATGCCCAACGGCACCCGGGCGGAAAGATTCAGAAGAACAGCGTGAAGACACCCGCCGACACCGCGCCCAGGGTGGTGTAGCCGACGATCTGGTGCGCGGTGGCGAGGTCCGTCTCCGACAGCCGTCCAAACCGGTCCGTCGCCATGATGCCGAGGATGACCTGCGCCAGCATCCCCGCCGTCGCGATGGACATGAAGATTTTGTGGAAGGTGATGGTGTCCCACTGGAACTCCTCCTTCTCCAGGGGCTTGGGCGCCAGCAGGCCCAGCAAGCCGACGGAGGCGAAGACGACGGAGGTGCCCACCGCGAACCCGCGGTGCAGGCCCAGCAGGTTGCGGTCATCACCGCCACCGCGGAACGAGTCGTTGAACTGGAGCTGACCAATCACCGTCGTGGTGACGAGTCCCGCGGCCAACGCGAAGCCCAGGCCCTGGTGCAGCTTGAGCATGGTGCGACGGCGGTCGAGCCGCGCTTGCAGCTCGGGGTCCACCTGGGCCGCGCCGGTCAGCTCGTCGGGCTCCAGCAAATCGAAGTCCAGCGAGGGGTCCTCCGCCGCGGGCTTCTTCTCGGCGGGCTCCTCCGTCTTCGGTGCGTCCTTGGGAGGCGACTTCTGTTGGGCGCGAGCGGTGGTGGTGGACAACAAGGACAGGATGACGAGGACGGCGGCGAAACGGTTCATCAGTGGGTATCCGTGAGGGCGCGTGGCAGGCGGCCGAGGCGGACGGGCGGCAGGTGGGTCGGGCGTCCTCTGCGTCCATCATGCTGGCGTGACTCACGAAGAACCCGGGACCGATTGCGAAGTTTCCGCAACGGGAGCCGGCCAGGGGGTGGGCGTTCGTGGACGCGATGAAGGAGGGGAGGCGTCAGGAGACAACCTGCGTGAGGGACCCGAACGAAACCTCCGTGCCAGTGATGACCTCGGAGGAGTGACGCCGAGGCCCAGGCAGGACGGTAGCGCCACACTCCGCGTAGAGGAAGCAGCATGAGAGGTGGGGCGCTCTGTCCGACAGCCACCTTCCTCCGGGCTCGGGGTCGGAAGTCGGCGGCCGGTGTGTTCACTGGCCACGCGGGGGACTGACGGCCGCAGGACACTCATCCCTCCGGGGCCGGAAATCCGGCCTCGGATGCGTTTCAGTGCATGGGACTCGCGGCGTCATCTACGCCATCGGGAAGTGCTCATGGAGAAGCATTCGTCCGTCAGCCTCCGCTTGCCCCCACCCGACGAGGGACAGGGGGCCGGGGTCGAATTGCTGGCGGAGAACCGCCGGGCCCGCGCCAGCGCCGAGCTCGCCAGCGCCCGCATGCGCAGCCTCCAGTCCCTCACCGTGGCCCTCTCCGGCGCCCTCACGCCCGAGGACGTCGCCCGCGCCGTCGTCGTGGAGGCCGTGCGCACCCTGGAGGCGCAGACGGGGGCGCTCTACCTGATGAACGCGACGGGCACGGCCATGGAGATGGTCCACACCGTGCGCTGTCCGCCCGCAATCGAAGCCGCCTTCACCCATGTCCCCGTGGACGCCGCCCACGTGCCCGTCGCCGTGGCCGTGAGCACCCGCGCCCACCTGTGGATAACCGACCTGGCCTCCATGGCCGAGCGCTTCCCGGAGGCCGCCGAGGCCGCACGCCCCGAGAGCGGCGACGTGTCCATCGCCTGCCTCCCCCTCTTCGCGCGGGACAGGACGGTGGGCTGCCTGGCCTTCATCTGGGGCCGCGCGCACGACTTCGACGCCGAGGAGCGCGCCTTCATCGACATGCTCGCGCAGCAGGCCACCATGGCCCTGGAGCGGGCCCGGCTGCTCGCCGCCGAGCGCACCCAGGTGGAGCGCGTGGGGCTGCTCCAACACGCCACCGCGGTGCTCGCGACGTCACTCGATTTGGGCCACACCCTGCGCGGCGTGGCCCTGGGGCTGGTGCCCACGCTGGGTGACTTCTGCATCATCGACGTGCTCGGGCCGGACCATGAGGTGCGCCGCACCTTCCATGCCGCCACGCCGGAGTGCGCGGGCATGCTCGCCGCCAGCCGCTGGCACCCGCCCGAGCGCCCTGGCACGCCCATCTGCTCGCTCGCCAGCGGCCTGCCCTCCTTCCACCCCGACATCGACGCGGCCTGGGTGGAGGCCACCGCGTGCGGCCCGGAGCAGCTCGCCCTGCTGCGCGCCCTGGCCCCCACCTCGTGGCTGTCCGTGCCGCTGGAGACGCCCGAGGGCGTGCTCGGCGCGCTGACGCTGGGCCATGGCCTGTCCGGCCGTCACCACACCGAGGAGGACCTGGCGCTCGCGGTGGAGCTGGCCCGCCGCGCGAGCGCCGCCGTGCAGAACGCGCACCTGTTCCACCAGACGCAGCAGGCGCTCCAGTTGCGCGACGAGTTCCTCGCCATCGCCAGCCACGAGCTGAACACGCCGCTGACGGCCCTCAAGCTCCAGCTCTCCCGGCTGCGGCGCATGTCCTCCGACGGCGACGTGCGCGAGCGCACCACGTCCGCCGTGCAGCAGGTGGACCGGCTGGGGCGGCTGGTGCGCGAGCTGCTGGAGGTGGCCCACCTGTCCGAGGGCCGCCTGCACCTCACGCCGGAGCCGGTGGACCTGGTGGACGTGTGCCGCGAGGTGATGACGCGCTTCACGGAGGAGCGCGAGCGGGTGGGCGCCACGCTCTTCCTGCACGCCACCGGCGCGGTGCCCGGGCGGTGGGACCACTCGCGCGTGGTGGGAATGGTGACGCACCTGGTGTCCAACGCCCTCAAGTACGGCCTGGGGCGGCCCGTGGAGTTGGAGGTCAACTGCATCCCCGGAGACCTCGCGCGGCTGGTGGTGAAGGACAGGGGCATCGGCATCCCCGCCGAGCAGCTCGCGCACCTCTTCCAGCGCTTCGGCCGCGCGGTGCCGCTGCGGCACTACGGCGGCTTCGGCCTGGGGCTGTGGTTCTCCCGGCAGGTGGTGGAGGCCCATGGCGGGCACATCCACCTGGAGAGCTCGCCCGGGCTGGGCACCACCGTCACGGTGGAGCTGCCCCGGACGCCCGAGCCCCCCTGACAGCCGTCACGCCGGCGCGGTGGCGGGGACCTCCGAGCGCTTCGCGGTGTCGTTCACCAGCGCGGAGCCCAGGGCGTGCGGGTCGAAGTACGCGTAGAAGCGGCGGATGTGCTCGCCGTCCCATTCGAGGATGGAGACACCCTCGTAGGCCACGGCCGCGCCGTTGTGCGCGGTGCCATGCGACTCCCACTCCAGCGCCACCCGGTCGCCGGCCTCAATCATGTTGCGGAAGGTGGACTTCACCTGGCGCAGCGTGGACTTGTACTCGCGCCAGAAATGCCCCGCGCCCTCCCGTCCGGAGAAGACGTGGGACGAGGCCACGTTGCTCACCTGAGCGTCGTCGCTGAAGAGCTCGATGAGGCCCTCCAGGTCGCCGCTCTCCTCCAACCTCGACAATGCCTCCACGAACCGCTGAGCTCGCTCCATCGCCATCCGCTGCCTCACTCGACTGAAATGAAGGGACGCTTCCGGCAAAAGGGTGGGCATGGAGGGGCCGCCATGCCTCGTTCGCGGCCTGCTCCCTTGCTCGACGGGGTGGCGCCAGGAGGGCCGGCCGTGCGGTGGCGCTCAGGGCCCCTGTACCCGGGTCCACTCCTCGCGATTCCAACCGTTCCGGGCGTACCGCTCCCGCTTCGACTCCGGCAGCGCCTCCCAGGACAGGCCGCGTCCCAGCTCGGGAGGCTCGTCGAAGAGGCCCACGTGATCGCGGTCCACGGACTCCTTCGCGCGCTTCGCCGTCAGCCCCTGCAGGTCGAACCCCAGCCGCACCTCCGCCTTGTTCCCTGCCTCCTCCACCTGGGCGAAGACGCCTCCGCCGAACCGCGCCTCCTCCAGGTTGAGCGTCGTGTAGCTGCCGGCATGCTTGCCCACGCCGAGTGAGACCTTCAGCTCTCCGTCAGAGGCCTGGCTCACCTTGACGAGCCCCAGGTCGAGCTTCACCTCGGACTGGAGCTTCCCCTTCGTGTCCCGCATCACCTTCAGGCCCATCGGCCCGCCCTTCAGCTCCACGCCGCTGGAGGCCTTGAGGTCCACCTTGCCGCGCGAGTCGACCTGCGCATCGCCCCCCAGCTTGAGGTTGCCCTGGGTCAGCTCCGCCTTGCCCTTCAACGCGAGGGTGCCTCCCGTGCGCTCTCCGAGCAGCTCCCGCTGCTTCGCGTTGACCGCCTGGTAGACCCACGCCGTGGACACGGGCGTCCCCACCGCCTGCCGCCACTGCTTCGCGAGGGACTCCCGCTCGGGGTCCCTCCGTTCCAACCCCAGCACCGAGTCCGGCAGCCGCGCGTCCCTGGGCGCTCCGAGCTTGCGCAGCTCCGTCAGGCTCCCCGCTCCCTCCACGGCCTTCACGTACCGCCCCAGGTACGCAGCGTGGGCCGCGTGGAAGGCCCTGCCCGCGGAGACGGCGTGCTCCCTCACCGCGTGACGAAGGGACTCCGGCAGCGAAGACTCGTCCCGGAGGAACCCAGGCTTGCCCGGGTAGCCCAGCGGCCCCGAGGCGGGCTCTCCCGGGAGTCGTTGGAGGACACCCTGCGACCCGGCCTGCTTCAGGAAGGCCTCGCGGGCGCCGGGGTCCTGCTCCGAGAGGAACGTCTTCAAGAGTCCCCCGCGCTCCATCCACTCCAACGTCGCCCGGTAGGCCGCGGGAGGGAGCTGGCCGAGCAACGCTTGCACCGTCTTCACGTCGGTGTCGCTGACGGTCCAATCTCCGAGGCTCCGCGTCAGCCGCGACTGGATTTCCGACGCCACGTCCGAGGGGACCTCCGCGCGAGGGGCGCGCAGCTTGCCGCCCAGGGCCGCCAGCTCTCCGGCCGACACGCTCGGACCCGTGACCGCCGGTGGGGTGGCCGAGCCTCGCGAGGGCTCGCGTCCCGAGGAGACGCTCCCTCCGTAGGCGCTCACCTCGTTGCGCTCGCGCGGAGCCGGCGTGGGCGGCGGCGTGGGCACCGCGTCGGGAACGGTGTCGAGGGACAGGGGCGTACCGCCAGGGGCTTCGATTCGGGACATGGGGTGCTCTCCGGAAGGAACCGCCGGCCCCACTGCATCCGACACACCAACCCCACGCTCCGAGACACGAGGACTCGCGCTCCCTCACGGAGCATCGCGAGTCCGGGACGTGGAATCTCCCGAGGTGGACGTGCCTTGCTCGCTCCATCGCCTGGTCTTTCGTCGTTCCGCGTGCGGCCTCACGGGTGCGACCGACCCGCTGCACGGACTCCTGTTCCCTCCGCGGAATGAAGGCTCGCGGCTTCGCTTCGGGACAGGCCTGACAGGGCGATGACATGCCCGGAGGTTGAGCCGGTATGGTCTATCTTTTCTTCGCCTCACACTGGACGCTGAGCGTGCTCTTCCAGAGCCTGTTCCAGCACCGCTACGCCGCGCATCGCATGTACACGATGCGGCCTCGCACCGAGCGAGCCCTTCACCTGTGCACCGCGCTGGTGCAGGGCTCCAGCTACCTGGACCCGCGCGCCTACGCCATCCTGCACCGCGAGCACCACGCGTACGCCGACACCGAGAAGGACCCGCACTCGCCCGCGCACCAGAAGAATCCGGCGCGAATGATGCTCAACACGGCACGGCGCTACGAGGGACTGCTCGCACGGCGCATCCAGCCGGAAGCACGCTTCCTCGGGGGCTATCCGCAGTGGCCCGCGCTGGAGAAGTTCTTCAACAGCTGGCCTTCGCGCGTCACCTTCGGCGCGCTCTACACGCTGTTCTATCGGCGCTTCGCCACGCGCCCGTGGCACTGGGCGCTCCTGCCCGCGCACTTCGTGATGGGGCCGGTGCACGGCGCCATCGTCAACTGGTTCGGCCACCGCGCCGGCTATCGCAACTTCGCGACCCGGGACGCGTCACGCAACACGCTGCCCATGGACGTGGTCTGCATGGGCGAGCTGTTCCAGAACAACCATCACGCCCGGCCCGCGAGCCCCGACTTCGCCGCGCGACGCTTCGAGCTGGACCCCACGTGGCAGGTGATGCGGCTCTTGTCCCGACTGAAGCTCATCCGGCTCGCTCGCGAGCCCGTGGAAGAAGCGCACGTGACGCCCCTGGCCCCTCGGGCACGGCTCACTGAGTCGAGCCTCGCAGTCGGGACTTGAGCTCATCGGCCGCGTCCGTGTCTCGCAGCACGACGAGCGTCTGCACGTAGTACGCGAGCGCCCACAGGTTCTCCTCGGGGATGGCGCCCTTCCACGTGGGCATCGCCGCGCCTCCCACGCCCGAGGAGATGACTCGGTAGAGGTCCTCGCGCTGGCGCTCGGCTGTGTACGGGGTGCCGTCCACCGTCTCGCCCACCGGCCACACCGTGCGCAGTGGTTGGAAGAGGAAGTCCGGGGGCAGAACCTTCTCCGTCTTCGTGGGCTCGCCCTTCGCGTCCACCGCCACGGGGTGGTCCGACTCGCGGGCCAGGGCCGTGTACGGGTCCATCTTGGACAGGTCCACGTCGCGGCCGAGTGCCTTCTTCAGCAGCGCGGCCAGCTCCGCGCGCGGCAGGTACGCGACGTGGCAACTCGAGCACCCGGCGTTCCCCGCGCCCGAGACGTGGTAGGCGACACGGCCTCGCTCGATGGCCTCCGCGTCGCGCCCGCGCCACGGGTCGGGTGACAGGGCCAGGGGCTTGCCGGGGACTTCTTCCTTCCAGCGCGGGCTGAAGGTCTTCACGTACTGGAGCACCGCCTCCAGGTCCGCGTCGGGAACGTCCCACGCGAACATCGGCGTGCCGTGCAGGCCTCGACGCAGCGTGCGCTTCAAGGCCTCATCCGGGGGCAGCTCGCCGACGGCGACGCCTCCGAACTTGAAGAGGCCCTGACGGAAGCTGCGCGGCACGGGCCGCATCCCACGACCCGCGGGGCCCTGGCCGTCGCCCTGCTCGCCGTGACAGGACGCGCAGTAGTACGTGTACACCGAGTGCCCGCGCGTCAGCGTCTCCGCTGGGATGACACGGCCGTCCGCGAGCTTCAGGGGCTCGAAGGTGGGGGCGCTCTTCGAGCGACAGCCCGCGAACACGAGAGGCAACAGCACCATCAGTGCCCGCGTGGTGCTGACACGAGAGGTTCCGCGAGGATTCGTCATGGGAGGTACACCGCCACGAAGAGGAGCACCCACATCGCCGTCACGAAGTGCCAGCCGAGCACGTGACGTCGCAGTGAGGCTCGCACGTCCGCGCCGCGCGCGTGGCGCCAGCAGACGAGGAAGAGACCGAAAATCACCCCGAGCACATGCAGCGCATGCAGCACCGTGAGCCCGTGGAACGCCGAGGCTGAAACGCCGCCTTCGGGGATGCGCACGTGCTCGGTCCACCAGGCCTGGTGCGTCCACGTCGCCTGGAGCGCGAGGAAGCCCAGCCCCAGGACCAGGGCACATCGCGCGGGCCATGGTGACTCGCGCCGCTGAAGGCCGAGGTGGAGCACGGCGCTCCCCACGACGAGCAGGAGCCCGGTGAGGCCCAGGCCCAACAGGGACACGGGGAGCGGGGGCCACGGCTCGCGCATCCGATACCAGCCCACCGCGAAGACGAGCGAGGCGAAGAACATCGACCACGCGGCGAGCCCCAGCACCGTGCCGAGCCACAGCGTGCCCTCGACAGCGGACGACGTGCTCGCTCCGTGTGGAGAGGGCTCCGCGCTGGCGTCGCTCACGAAAGGCAGCGGCTTCATGCCGAGGGCGCGAGACATCGAGAGCGGATTGGAGTCGGTGCGCGTCTGCGACTCGTCCTCCACCGGGTTGCGCTCCACGCTCATGTGGCACACCTCGGGCCGCGCGCAGTGCTCGACATGCGTCCGTGCTCGCTCATGTCACGCTCCCCACGGTGGACACGGGGCCCTCGGATGCGGGCATCGCTTCGTCACCCGCGCCCTGTCGGGCCTCCCCTGGCAGCACCTCCGCCTGTCCAATCCAGTCGCGCCCCAGTCGCTCCAACACCTCCGGCTGTGACAGTGCATGCGGCCCGCGCAGCACCACGGGGATTTGCGTGAAGTTGCCTTCGCCGGGCGGGCTCGCCGCGCACGTCCACTCGAGCGTGCCCACCTGCCATGGGTTCGCTTCCGCGGCGCGCCCTCGCCGCAACGTCCACACCAGGTTCACCACGAACACCACTTGCGCGGCGCCCAGCAGGAACGCGCACACCGTCGTCCACTGGTTCAGCGGCAACAGGTGCTTCAGGTACGTGTACTGGTATGGGTCATACAGTCGCCGCAATTGCCCCGCGTAGCCCGCCGCGAGCTGTCCGCCGAACACGCCGAGGAACAGCACCGCGCTCGACAGCACGTGCACCTTCGCGAGTCCCTCGTGCAGCGCGCGCCCGAACATCTTCGGGAACCAGAAGTAGAGGCCCGCGAAGACACCGAGGAAGCTGGCGGCTCCCATCGTCAGGTGGAAGTGCCCCACCACCCACAGCGTCCCGTGCAGCGGCACGTCCGTGGCCACCGCGCCCAGCGCCAGGCCCGTGATTCCGCCCAGCCCGAAGACCACCATCGTCGCCAGCGCCGCGAGCATCGGCGACGTCAGCCGCACGCTGCCTCGCCACAGCGTCATCAGCCAGTTGAGGAACATCACCTCCGCGGGCAGGGAGATGAGCAGCGTCAGCACCATGAACGTGCGCCCGAGCAACGGCGACATGCCACTGGTGAAGAGGTGGTGCGCATAGACGAGCCCGCTCAGCGCGGACACCGTCCCCATGGCCCCCGCCGTCAGCCGATAGCCATGCGCGGGCTTGCGGCTGAAGAACGCCACCAGGTCCCCCACCATGCCCCACGCGGGCAGGATGAGGATGTAGACCTCCGGATGGCCGAAGAGCCAGAAGAGGTGCTGGTACACCACCGGGTCCCCACCACCGCCCACCGCCGCCGCGCCCGCGATGAAGAACTGAGTGCCCAGCAACCGGTCCATCAACAGCAACGCCGTTGCGGCGGCCAGCACCGGCACGAAGAGCACGTTCAACACCGAGGCGAAGAACAGGCCCCACACCGTCAGCGGCAGCCGTCCCCACGTCATCCCCGGGGCTCGACACCTCGCCACCGTGACAACGAAGTTCAGGCCATAGGTGAAGGCCGACGTGCCAGCGCACAGCACCGCCACCGTCACCAGCGTCTGTCCCAACCCGGGCGTGAAGGCCGACGTCGACAGCGGTGGATACGCCGTCCATCCCGCGCTCGCCGGCCCGAGCCGCACCGCGAACGAGGCCAGCACCAGCACGCCCCCCAGCGCGTACACCCAGTAGCCCAGCGCCGAGAGTCGCGGGAAGGCGAGCCCTCGCGCCCCGATGGCCAGCGGCAGCACGAAGTGCCCCAGTGCGCCGAAGAGCAGCGGCGTCACCGCGAAGAAAATCATGACCAGGCCGTGCATGGTGAAGACGGCCGTGTACGTGGGCGGAGTCAACGCGCCTCGGGACTCGGGCAGCGCCCAGGCGAGCCCTGGCACCGGCTGCCCCGGCCACGCCCACTGCCAGCGGATGGCCAGCGCGAGCAGCCCTCCCAGCAACAGGAAGCCCAGGCCGCTCCACAGGTAGCGCCGCGCCACGTCCTTGTGGTCGAGCGAGAGCAGGCTCACGGTGCCTTCCACTCCCAGCCCCAGTGGGCCGCGCTGTCATCCACGTCGTAGGCCTGCACGGCCTGCCGTCCTGCTTCGCGCAGCCACGCCGCATACGATTCCGCGGACAGGGCGCGCAGCTCGCCGCGCATCCGGTAGTGGCTGGTGCCGCAATGTTGATAGCAGGCCACTTCCCAGGTGCCCTCGCGCGCGGCTCGGAACCAGGTCTGATTCACGCGCCCCGGAATCGCATCCAGCTTCACTCGGAAGTTCGGCAGCGAGAAGCCGTGCACCACGTCCGTGGAGACCAACTGCACCCAGACGGGCACCCCCGCAGGCACGCGCAGGTCGTTCCACGTCACCACGTCGTCGGATGTATTGAAGCGGTTGTCTTCGCCCGCGTAGCGCGCCTCCCAGGACCACTGATGCGCGTTGATTTCGATGCGCACCGTGCGCGGGTCCGTCGCGGGGACCTGGAGGTTCCACAGCACATCCCGGAGGTAGCCCTCCGAGCCCACCAGCAGCGCTCCGTCCACCACGAGGAACGTGCTCAATGCGAGGCCGAACACCCACGCGCGCGAGCGCTTCGTGCCACCGTCAGACGCCGCTCGCTTCGCGTTCCGGAAGCGCCACACCGCGACCACCATCCACCCGAGCGCGAGCGCGGCCATCCCCGCCTCGAAGCGGTGACTCCAGCCCAGCAGCGCGTCGATGCGGTGCCCGTCGACACTCGCGTCCTCGGGGAGCGCCAGCGTCCTCGCGCTCGTGGCCGAGGGTGCGGTCGATGATGGCTGGGATTTTCCCTCGACGGACATGCTCACGCGCCATCCTCCCGAGAGGCCTCCCGGCCCGCGCGCCGCACCGCCCACAGCCCCACGCCCACCACCAGGAAAGGCGTGAGCATCAACCCGACAACCAGGAGCGCCGAGCGCACCGCCGACTCGGGCTCGCGCAGGGAGCACGTCGCACAGGCGAGCGCGTCCAGCGGCAGGAACACCATGAGGAGCCCGGCGAGAGGCATGCCCCCGAGCATCTTCCTTTCGGGAACGAGGGACATGGTTCGCTGTCCCTCGATGAAACGCACGTCGCGAGTCACCCTCGTGACGACCGCGCCTTCATCGAGTGGCAGGCGCTCGTCCATTCCTCGCTCTGGAAAGCCGAGTCCGCCTCCATCGGGAGACATGCACCAGCGAATCCCTCGCCCCGGAAGGCGGGACGCGGCTCGTCGACCCGCTATGGAGCGCTCGCCAGTCATCACCGCCTTCCCGGCTAGCACGCGGCCCTGGAGGCCTCAAGCCACGGGCCCCTCCCCGCTCTCTCAGGCCCGCCTGCCCTCGGGGCGACCTGATGCCCGCTACACCTCGCGAGTAGGCAGGTTGACCCTGGGCCGTCCGACGCGCTTGTGCCCTCCCGGGCCTTTCGTTAGGTCCGGGCCATGTCCGCCGACTCCCCTCTCGCGCTCCCCCCGGCTCGTCTCACGCAACGCCCTGGCTTCTGGGCTGGCATCGCCGTCGTCGCGCTGGGCCTCGCCGCGGTCGCAGCCGGCAACCTGAAGCGCGCGGGCAGCGAGCCCCTGCCCCAGCTCGGCGCCCTGCCGGACTTCACCTTCACCCGACATGACGGTCAGCCCTTCGGCAGCGCCCAGCTCCGAGGCCACCCCTTCATCGCCAACTTCATCTTCACCCGCTGCCCCACCGTGTGCCCGGCCTTCACCCGGAAGATGGCCCACGTGCAGACCAGCACCGACTCGTTCGGGACGAACCTCCAGCTCGTCTCCTTCTCCGTCGACCCGAAGTACGACACGCCCGCTCGCCTCACCGAGTACGGCCAGCTCCACGGCGCCAACTTCGCGCGCTGGAGCTTCCTCACCGGCGACTACGACGTGCTCAAGGACACCATCGTCCAGGGCTTCAAGGTCAGCATGGGCCGCGAGCCCGGCTCCGCCGAGGACGACCTGCTCTCCATCTTCCATGGCACCCACTTCGTCCTCGTGGACTCGCAGGGACAGATTCGCGGGTACTACGACAGCGCGGACAGCGACTCGACCGACCGGCTCCTGCGCGACGTGAAGCGGCTGGCCAGCGAAGAGGGCTGACCCGACCTGCCCTCCCCTGAATCCGGGCCGTGATGATCCATCCGGCCTGGCGCACCTTCTTGGGGAGGTGCTTCGTGGCATCGCGACACCGCTTCCCAACGGAGTGATCCACCACCTTGGGAGCTGAGAAAAGCAGCCCCAAATCCACACACTGAGTGCGGACCCAGTCTCAGGTCCTGAGGATCAGGACGGGTACCGGACCACCCAGGTCGGGTTTCTGACCGCCCCGAGCGGGGGCCTGCTTCGCCATGACCGGAGGCGCCGCTGGGTTGCTCCTCCTACGGAAGCCGGGCCTCGGGCATCGCGACAGTCCTCGCCTGAGTCGCGCTGCCCCCCGCTCTCACGGCACCCCAACGCCCGAGGGCCAGCCCCGCTCCTGCGGAAGACCGGCCCTCGGTGCCCATCCAACCCTGCCCCTCAAAGCCGAAGGGCCGACCCCGCTCTCGCGGAAGGCCGGCCCTCGATGCTCATCCACTCCCCTGCCCCTCAAAGCCGAAGGGCCAGCCCCGCTCCCACGGCAGGCCGGCCCTCGGTGCCCATCCAATCCTGCCCCTCGAGCCGATGGGCCAGCCCTGCTTCCACGGAAGGCCAGCCCCAAGTGCTCATCCACTCCCCTGCCCCGCAAAGCCGAAGGGCCGACCCCGCTCTCGCGGAAGGCCGGCCCTCGGGGGTGCGTCATCGCGCCAGGGGCGCGAGCCGCTTACTCGATGAAGGAAGCGTGACGCTGGGCGAAGATGTTCTGCAGGTTCTGCTGGCCCAGGAAGTTGTCCGCGAACGCGTCGACCTTGTCGGCGCCCTTGCGAACCGTCTCGGCGACCTTGACCACGTCCTCGATCTTCGAGGTGGCCTTCGCCAGCGCGCCGATGCCGCCGATGGGGCCCTCGCCGACCAGCGACGTGACGCCCTGCTTCATCAGGTTCTCCACCACCGGGGCCAGGAACTTGCCCAGGAAGGGGATCTTCTTGATCTGCTCGCTGATCTTGTCGGTGATGGGCGAAATCACCTCTTCAGCCGGCTTCTTCAGGAAGTCGAGGACCTTGCCACCGATGTTCGCCACACCGCCGGCGAGCTTGCTGACCGTCTCCGCCGCCTTGCCGAGCAGCTCCAGGGGCTTCTGAATCAACTTGAGGGGGTTGAAGCTGCCGAACAGGCCCATGGCGATACCTCGGGGTGACGAAAGGGGAGTGGAAGAAGGAAGTTTTTGCCGAAGCGAAGACTCAGAGTGATTCTCGGCGGAGCGGCTGATTTGTTTCCGCCAGAATTTCCGTCGGATTTTCTCCGACATTCCGCCCCGGGGTACGAACTCAGGCCCGGCCGCCACCGCGCTTGATTTGATCCAACATCGCCTGCCGCGCGGCCGCGTCCTGGGGACCCGCCGGAGCCGCCGGCTGCTGGGCCGCGGGAGTGGCCGGGTCCGGCGTCGTCAGCGCGGGCTTCCCGCCAGCCGCCTTCTGCTCGAACTTGGAGTTGTCGAAGTCGGGCGCGGAGCCGGGCAGCTCCCCCTTCATCCCTCGGATGATGATGTCGGCGGCCTCGTCGGACGTCACCGGGGTGATGCCGTTCTTCTTCAGCTCCTCGTCCGGGACGATGTTCAGCTCGGGCTGCAGGTCCTTGTCCTGGGCGTACTTCAGGACCAGCTCCACGTAGTCCTCGAGCTTCATGTTCACGGCCGCGGCGATCTTCTTGGTGTCCGAGTCGTTCAGAAGCTCGGCGCGGACCACCTCGATGGGCCGCTTGAGCCCGCGCTTTGGCTTACCAGCAGCGTTTTCCTGAGACATGTGATGCTCCACGAAGAAAGGACGTGGGCGAAACTGTAGCCCAGTTTTCCTCGTTCACACATTCTCGCCCCCAGGCGCCCCTTGGAGCCCCGCGAGCGCGCGCTGATACGTCTCCAAATCCGCCTCCGAGAAGAGGACCACTGTCACCTTCTCAAGGTGTGGCAGTCGCCCCAGCGCCGCCTGGATTTCCCGGAGGGCCATGGGCGCGGCCTTCTCAATCGGGAAGCCGTAGATGCCGGTGGAGATGGAGGGGAAGGCCACCGAGCGCAGCCCCAGCTCCGACACCCGGGCGAACACACTCTTGTAGCACCGGGCCAGCGTGGCCTCTTCGCCCTGGGTGCCGCCGCGCCAGACGGGGCCCACGGTGTGGATGACGTGACGGGCGGGCAGCCGGTAGCCGCGCGTCACCTTCGCCTGGCCGGTGGGGCAGCCATGCAGGAGCCGGCACTCGGCCACCAGCTCCGGGCCCGCAGCGCGGTGGATGGCGCCGTCCACGCCTCCGCCGCCCAACAGCGAGCTGTTCGCCGCGTTGACGATGGCGTCCGCGTCGACTCGGGTGATGTCTCCTCGGATGAGCTCCAGCGACATGGGGTCTCCTCGCGTCTTCGAGTGGGCCGGGCGCCGACGGGCCCTCGCTCCTCGACTGACGGCGCGAGGGGACAGTGCCCCTCGCGCGAAGAGCGCGCACTCGCAGACTTCAGCGAGGCGACAGGTTGCGGGCCGCCGGCTTGCGCGAGCTGGAGACGGACTTGCGCGCCTTGGGCAGCGTTCGAGTCACCGAGCCGGGGCGACGGGCCTCGGCGGCCTCGCGCTCCGACTCCGCGACGGCCTTGGCGGCGGCGGCCTTCAGCGCGAGCTGCTCCGCCTGGAGCGACCAGCGCCGGCGAAGGAGTTCCCGCAGGCCCTCCTTCTGGAGGTCCACCTGCGCCTGATGCAGCCGGTAGTGCAGGTCCTCCCGCAGCGTGCCGCGCGAGAGCGCCGCGTCCGCCGCGCCCGATACGCCCACCACCACCTTGGGACGCTCCTCCTGCATCTGGAGGCAGCGCAGGATGAGCCCCTGCGCCTCGCGCCCGAGCTTGGCGGCGTCGGGGATGAACAACACGCCGTTGCGCTGGCGAAGCGCCGCGGCCAGGTCCGTGGCCTGTTTCACCTCCACCAGCTCCACGTCGAAGTTGCGCGCGGCCTCCTGGGCCCAGCTGCGGCGCTCCTCCTCCGTGCCGCCATGGATGATGAGCGAGGCACGATTGCAGACGAGCTCTTCTTCTCGGTAACCACTGAGCGTCACCGGCAAACCCCCTGCTGTGATGCGTGGTGCCGGGATTCTAGCGCCCCATCGGGTCCCTCGTTCAACGGGCCGGGTGTCCTGGCAGGTGGGGACAGAATCGACCCACCTGAAAATCCTTTCATGTGTACCTGGATGACTGCTGTCTCAAGAGCGTCACGAGCCAGGCACCGCGTCACGAGCCGGGAACCTCATCAGGAGCCAGGAACATCGTCAGGAGCCAGGAACCACCATGACGGGCCGGCGGCAGCGCGCCACCAGCTCCCGAGTCACCGCGTCGGGCAGCGCGTCCGGCTCGCGCGCGGGCCCGTCCGAAGTCCCCAGGCAGACCAGGTCCACGCCCTCGCGCTCCGTCGCCTGGCAGATGGCCAGGGCGATGTCCTCGCCGGTGACACCCTCCACGCTCCAGCGCAGCGCCTGGGCGCCCTCGTCACGAGGCACCAGGTCCCACAGCCGCTTCAGCGTCACGTCCCGCGCGCGCGGAGGCTCGGGCAGCACGCCGTAGTGGTCGATGTAATCCCCCGCCTCGCCCAGGCGCTTGCGGTGCACGTGCAGCAGATGCACCCGGCCGCCCGGCCCCACCAGGGAGCGGGCCTGGGAGATGGCACGCGCGCTCGCCTCGGAGAAGTCCACCGGCACCAGCACGCTGCGCGGCGGATGCGCGTGCCGGGGCTCATGCAACGTGTCCGGCACGCACACCACGGCCTGCTCCGCGTGCCGCAGCACCCCGGCCGACACCGAGCCGTGCCACAGCCGCTTCATCGCCCCCCGCGAGCGCATGCCCACCACGACGAGGTCCGCGCCGCGCGAGAGCGCCACGTGCAGCAGGTGGTCCGCGGGCCGACCGAAGCCGGGCTCCAGCACCACCTCCACGCCGCCCTCGCCCAGGAGGTCCCCCACCTGCTCGCGCACCTCGCGCAACAGCACCGTCTCCACCGCGGGGTCCAACGCCTCCATGTCCCGGGCCCGAGGCTCCAGCAGGTCGACATGGACGGGAGTGTGGATGCCCAGCCGCTCCCGCTCCTCCAGCGGCGAGCACACGTAGGTGGCCAGCACGTCGCACGGCCCCACCCGGCGCAGCTCGCGCAGGAAGGCCACCGCGGCTTCGGCCGTGGGGGACAGCGGATCCACGCCCACCACGACGAGCAACCTGCGCCGCCCTCGCAGCCAGTCCACCAGCGCATCCGCGCGACGCACCGCCAACACCGGGCCGCAGCCCCGTCGGGCCAGCCGCTCCGGCAGCGAGGCACGCCTCCAGGCCGACGTCCGCCAGCCCTCCGCCGCGGCGACCACCCAGCGCGAGTGCCGGCACTCCTCGTCGGCGAGCACCTGGTCCGCGTCCGAGCGCACCCGACAGCTCACCCGCCCCGGGGGAAGCTCCAGCCGCTCCGCCAGGGCCTCCAGGTGCCCCTGGGCCTCCAGGCGCGAGGCCTCCGCCAGCGGCTCGCCGTCCATGACGCCCACGAGCAGGAGCGGCTCTCCCAGCCTGGCCGCCAGCGCCGCGGCGACCTCCACTTCCCGGGACTCCCGCGCCATCAGCGGGCTCGCACAGACGATGGCCATGGCCGCCCTCCTCGCGGGGATGGCCTGGACTCCATCCCTCCTCGGGACAGATGCGCACGATGCCACCGGGCGGGGGGCCCTCCTTCACATCAGCCTCGCGAAGAGCTCGGGCTCCGGGGCCCATCGCACGCCGGCCCCCGGGTCGGCCGAGGGCACGGCAGGACGGCTACTTCGCCTTCTCGGGCCGGGGGTGCCCGTCGTGGTTGGTGTGGTCCTGCTCCTCGCGGCTGCCGCCCCGGTCGTCGCTCAGGCCGAAGGTCGCGATGAAGACCTGGTCGCCGTTGCTGGTGTACCGGTAGTGCCGTCCCCAGGGGTCCAGCGGCAGCGCCGGCAGGTACTTGGGCACCAGCAGGGGCTCCAGGTCCGCCTCTTCCGGCAGCTCGTTGCCATCCGCGTGGAAGCGCGACAGCGCGTCCTCCAGCACGCCGATGTCCTGGTGGATCCGCTCCGAGTACACCGCCTTCGAGCGCGTCAGCGCCCCCACCAGCACCGCGCACATGAGGGCGAGGGCGAACACCAGCCCCACCCACAGCACGGGTGAGCGACGGGAGGGCGGAGGGCGGTCATCGGCGGACGGATTCATGCCCCCACCCTACCGCCAGAGGCGGCCCGGGGTGGGGAAGACTTCACGCGGGACTAAAGCGCGCGGAATAGCGGCACCGGCTGCTGCTTACCCTTCAAGCGCACGGGCGGCAGGTCCTCGAAGGCCGTCTCGTTGGCGTCCACCAGCTCCCGGGTGCGCTCGCCCACCAGGATTTCCCCCGGGCCCGCGAGCGCGCACAGCCGCGCGGCGACATTCACCGCGTCTCCGATGCAGGTGTACTCGGAGCGCACCGTGCTGCCGATGTTGCCGGCGACGACGACGCCCGAGTTGATGCCCACGCCCAGCTCCAGCACCAGCGGGTGGCCCTCGCGGCCGTTGGCGGCCCACTCGGCCTCCGCCTCCACGCGCAGGTCCGTCATCGCGTCCATCATCATCTTCGCGCACTGGAGCGCGCGCAGCGCGTCGTCCGTGCGCGCCACCGGGGCGCCGAACACCGCCATCAGCCCGTCGCCGAGGAACTTGTCCAGCGTCCCACCGCACGTGAGCACCGCGTCCGACAGCCGGCCCAGCACCTGGTTGAGCACCCCGACGACTTGCTCGGGAGGCAGGCTCTCCGCCAGGCCGGTGAAGTTGCGGATGTCCGCGAACAGCACCGTCACCTCGCGCTTCTCGCCGGTGAGCACCACCGCGTCCGCGCTCTTGAGGATTTCGTCCACCACCGCCGCGGAGGTGTAGCGGGCGAACAGCTTGCGCATCCGCTCCGTCTCGCCGGTGCGGCGCACCACGCTCTCGATTCGCGCCGCCAGCTCGTCCATGGACGCGGACTTGTTGACGTAGTCGTCGGCGCCCGCGCGCAGGCCCCGCACGCGCTCCGCCTCGCGGTCATTCGCGGTGAGGATGATGACGGGCAGTCCCCGCGTGGGGCCCTCCTTGAGCCGGCGGCACAGCTCCACGCCATCCAACCCGGGCATCTCCAAGTCACTCAGGACGATGGCGGGTTGAAGGCGGCTCATGCCCTCCAGCGCCTCGAACGGGTCCTGGAAGCAGAGGACCTCGTAGCCCAGGGCGACCAGTCCCTCCTGGACGAAGGCGCACGCCAGCGGGCTGTCATCCACGACGACGACGCGGCGGCGCCCGTCGATGAAGGGCCGGGGGTTCTCCTGCCGGCCGGCGATGCGGTTCTGCAGGCCGAGCGCCTCGTAGATCTGCTTGTACGTGCAGTGCCCCTGCTCCACGAGGATTTCGCCCAGCTTGCGACCGTCGCGGCGCTGACGCGCGAGCGCCTCCTCGAGCTGCGCGAGCGTCACGTATTTCAGCCCCACCAGCAGCTCGCCCAGGGCGGGCTGCGAGGGCCCCTTGTCGTGGTGCAGACCCAACGCCTCTCCCAGCGCGTCCTGAATCTGCTCCCGGGTGACGTAGCCGAGGGAGATGAGCGCCTCGCCCACGCGCTGGCCGGTGAGCGCCTGGAGGGCCAGGGCTTCCTGCACCTGCACGGGCGTGACGATACCCAGCTTGAGCAGCAGGTCACCAAAGAGGGGGGATGCGCTCATGGGGGTCACCTCGGCGTCCGGTGGAGCCCTGGACGCGGACGCCAGAGTATCCCACCTCCCGACACTCCGGGAGGACTCCACGGACCGGACAGGAGGAGGCGCCAACGACCCGCCCCCTCGGTGTGGCACCGCGTCATCGACGGGGTACGGGCCGGGAGGACTTCCGAGGAGGGGGCTGCGGGAAGGTGAACTCCACGCGGCGATTGGCCGTGCGGCCGAGCGACGTTCCGCTGGACTCCAATGGCTTGTCCGCCCCCAGCCCCTGCGCCTCCAGTCGCTCCGGCGGCACGCCCTGCCCCTCCAGGTAGGCGACCACCGCCTCCGCCCGCGCCTGCGTCAACGCGCGCCCCGTCGTCGCATCGTCCCAGGCATCGGTGTGTCCCTCGACGATGACGCGCTTCAGCTCCGGGTGCGCGAGCAGCACCCGGGCCACGTTGTCCAACAGCGCGTGGGAGCTGGCCTGGAGCTTCGCCGTCTGGCTCTCGAAGGCGATGCGCTCCAGCAGCTCCAGCTTGTCGCGCTGGAGGCTGACGCGCTGCTTGTCCTGGGCCGGGCAACCCTGGTTCGCAGCCAGGCCAGACGTCGTGGGGCAGTTGTCCCGGTGGTCCGCCTGGCCGTCGCCGTCCCTGTCCCGCTCGGGACACCCGCTCAGGTAGGGGACACCCTCGTCGCGCGGACAGGCGTCGTCCTCGTCCGGAACTCCGTCGCCGTCCTCGTCCTTCTCCGGGCAGCCCTGTCGCTCCACGGGGCCGGCCTCCTCGGGACACGCATCCGCATCTCCCTCCACGCCATCGCGGTCCGGGTCGATGATGGGGCAGCCCTTGCGCTCCAGCGGGCCGGACTCGCGGGGACAGGCGTCCTTGGCGTCCTCCACGCCGTCGTCGTCGAAGTCCCGGGCGGGACAGCCCTCCCGGAAGGCGGGGCCCGCGTGGCGCGGACACTTGTCCACGGAGTCATCCAGGCCATCGCCGTCGGTGTCCTTGATGGGACAGCCTCGCGTGGCGACGGGCCCCTGGATGAGCGGGCACGCGTCCTCCGCGTCGGGCACACCATCGCTGTCGCCGTCGGGAGCGGGCCGCGCCTGGGGCGAATGGCCACATCCCGGAGCGAGCGCTCCTCCCAACAAGAGGAGGAACAGGACTCCACCGCGCGAGACTCGCATCATCACCGCGTCACCAGAGCGCACGGGGCCAAGCGCTGTCCAGGTGATGTGTCACGCACGCTCACGTCGGCAGCGCGCCGGACAGGGGCAGCTCCACGGTGAAGGTGGAGCCCTTGCCGGGCTGGCTCTGCACGCGGATGCCGCCGCCGTGGGCCTCGACGATGCGCTTGGTAATCCAGAGCCCCAGGCCCAGGCCCTTGAAGTGCTGCGCGGACTCCGAGCGCTCGAAGCGCTCGAAGATGCGCTCCTGGTCCTCCAGCGCCACGCCGATGCCCTGGTCCTTCACGGCCAGCTCCGCCACCGGGCCGCGCTGCTCCACCTGCACCGTCACCGGACGCCCCGCGCCGTACTTCGCCGCGTTGGACAAGAGATTCACCAGCACCTGCTCCAGCCGCAGCTTGTCCCACTGCCCCACCACCTCCTCGTCCGCCAGCAGCAGCACCTCGCTGCCCGCGCGCACCAGCTCCTCGGACATACGGGACACCAGCTCGCGCGTCAGCGCCGCCAGGTCCAGCTCCTCGCGGTTGAGCGTCAGCCGGCCCGCGCTGATGCGCGACACGTCCAGCAGGTCATCGATGAGCAACCCCAGCCGCTGCCCCGCGCGCGCCGCCTTCTCCGCGCGTTCCGCGAGGCCACTGGCCGCCATCGCATCCTTCGCCATGCGCGCCAGCAGGTGAATCTGGAGCTGCAGGGCATTGAGCGGCGACTTCAACTCATGTCCCGCCACCGACAAGAGCTCGTCGCGCGCCTTCACCGCCTGCGTCGCCGCGCCGTACAGCCGCGCGTCCTCGATGGCCAAGGCGGCCCGCGCGGCCAGGCTCTCCAGGAGCGCGCGCTCCTCCGCCGTGTACTCGCGCCCGCGCGCCTCGCGGATGACGCCCAGCGTGCCCAGCACCCGGCCGCGCGCGCCCAGCGGGACGATGATGAGGCTCTGCGGCCCGTAGTGCTCCAGGAAGGTGACGCCCTCGGGTGACGGGTCCCCGAGCAGCTCCTCCGCGCTCAACCGGGGCACGAAGAGCGTCTGCCCCGTGGCCACCACGCGGCCCGACAGCCCCTCGCCCACGCGCGCGGGATTCATCCGCAGCGACGACTCCAGCACACCGCGAGCGACGGGGTCCGGATGGTGCGCCGCCACCAACTCCAAATGCTCCCGGTCCTCCGCGAGCAGTTGCAGCACGCACCCGCCGCCCAGCGCCTCGGACACCTTGCTCGCCAGTACGTCGAGCACGGTGGGCAGGTCCAACCCCGCCTCGGCGATGAGCTGGCTGACCTGCACCAGCACGTGCAGCCGCGCGGCGCCGCGTCGGCTCTCTTCCTCGGCCGCGCGCGCGGCGCGGAACAACCGCGCGTTGTCCATCGCCAGCGCCGCGCGCCGAGCCAGCTCCTCCGCCAGCGACAGGTCCGTCGCGTTGAAGGGGGCCCGCCCCGCGTCCCGCACGAAGGTCAGCGCGCCCAACGTCCGCTGGCGAGCGACGAGCGGCGTGAGCAGGAGCGTGCAGGCACTCCACGTCGGCTCGCCTCCCGTCGGGGAAGGCACGCGCGTCCTGCGGGTCTCCATGCGGGATTGCCCGCTGGCCAGCACCCGCGCCAGCGTGGAGGGCTGACCCGAGTCCAGCGGGAAGCTCGTCAACTCCAGCACCCGCTGCGCCTTCTCCGGGTCCGCGTGCAGCACCGCCAGCCGCCGCACCACGCCCTCGTCGTACGAGTCCACCGAGCACCCGTCCGCGAAGTGGCCCAGCGCCAGCCGCGCCACGCCGGACACCGTCTCCTCCCAGCCCAGCGAGCCCGACACCAGCGCGCTCGCGTCCGCCAGCAGGCTCAGCCGCGCGCCCAGCGCCTCCGCTTCCAGTCGCGCGGTGTGCTCCCGCTCGTATAGCCGCGCGCGCTCCAGCGCCTGGCCACACTGCCGCGCCAGTCCGACGATGGACGTGCGCTCCAGCGCGGTGAAGTCCTTCTCCCGCTCGAAGCCGAAGGCCAGCGTGCCGAACACCCGCCCCTCGACGAACAGCGGCGCCAGCGCCAACGCCCGCAGCGGCCCCTCCGCCATCAGCGCCGCGAGCCTCGGGTAGCGCGCCTGTATCGCCGCCAGCGTCTCCAGCCACACCGGCGCCTCCGCCAGCACCGCGTCTTGGCCCGGCAGGTCCTCGCCGGTGCGGGGCAGCACGCGCAGGGGCTCCAGCAGCCCCTCCGGCACCCCCACCGCCGCGATGAGCTCCGCGGACGCGCCGCCCTCCGGCGTCAGGTGCACCATGCCCGCCGTCGCGTCCACCGCCGGCAGCCCCAAATCCAGCACCACGTGGGCCACCTCCGCGCGGGTGAGCGTCTGGCCGAAGGCCTCCGTCACCGCCTGGAAGCGGCTCAGCCGCAGCACCTCCGACTGTTCGACTTCCGCGCGGGCCCGCGCCACTTCCAGGCGCACCCCCTCCACCGCCTGCTCCCGCTCCAGCGCCAGCCCCGCGAGGCGAGCGTAGAGGCCCAGGCGCTGGAGCTCCTCCTCCGACGGCACCCGCCCCTCGGCCAGCACGGCGCCCAGCACGCCGACGACACCCCGGGCCACGGAGGCGGACACCGGCAGCGAGACGAGCCCCACCGCGCCCAGCTTCCGCCGGGCCTCCGTCGCCCCCGAAAGCAGCGCGTCCCGCTCCAGGTCCACCGACAGGTACGGCAGGAGCGCCCCGTCGATGTCGCGCGTGCCCGCCAGCAGCCGCTGGCCACACGCTTCCACCGCGTCAGCCGGCATTCCGGGCGTGGCGAGCGTGTGCGGGACGCTTTCGTCCTCTCGCCAACAGAGGAAGACGTCGGACACGGCGAGGGCGGCCGCGACCTCGCGCAGCAACGCCTCCAGCACCGCCCGCACCGGCGGCGCCACCGCCAACCGCTCCAGGCTCCGCGTCACGCGGTCCGTCGCGGCCAGGTTGCCCTCGGGCACCTTCATGCCCACACGTCCCCCCGGTCCGGGCCCGCTGGGGCCCACCGCGAAGGGCCAGTGTCCCATGTCGGGCCGGGCCGCGAAACCCGCGGACCCCTGTCCCCAGGTACAGGTGGGGCCTCACCGTTCAGTGAGCGAACACATTGAAGAAGGCGAAGAAAATCTCGAGGACGATGAGCAGGATGATGACCGCCTCCAGCGTGTGGGAGCGGTCGATGTCCACGTCGCCCTTGAGCAGGCCATACGTCTGGGCGAGCAGCTGCTGCTTGCGCGTGACGGAGCCCTGCCAGGCGGAGATGCGCATGCGGCGCACCGCGCCCTCGTAGACCTTGGCCAGGTAGAAGTCGCCGATGATTTTCAGGCTGTTGTCCACGCGCTCGATGAACTCGTTGAGGTCCACCAGCGTGCTGAGCGTCTGCCGCGTCAGCGTGCGGTACGGACTGCGGAACAGCCGCGTCCACCCGTGGCGCTTGGCCTGCACCTCGCCGTGGATGCGGGCGATGTGCTCGTCCAGCCGCTCGTCGTAGTAACGGAATTCCAACAGTTGCGCGTTGGCGATTTCGAGCAGGTCCGGGATGTCCCCGGAGCCCGACGGCTCGTAGACGAAGGCGCTGTTCCAGTCGATGACGACCAGGTCATTCACCGTGTAGCTGAAGCGCATCTGCGTGACGGCCTCGCTCTCCCGGCGGGACAGCGGCGTCTGGCCGTTCTCGCCCAGGAGCAGCCGCGCCAGGTCCGCGCCCTCCAGCAGGTCCTCCGCGGACGGGTTGCCCTGGATGCTCTCCGCGAAGATGACGGTGTAGCTCTCGTTCTGGTCCCACAGGTGCGGCTCCTGCACCGCGGAGGCGATGGTGTGGCGCACGCCCTCCACCAAATCCAGCGCCAGGTCCTCCAGCGCCTGGCTGTCGTACAGCTCGTCCGCCACGCGGGTGAGGTGCTCCAGGGACGTGCCCGGCACCACCGGCACCCGCAGGATGATGGACGCGGCGCCATGGTCGAACAGGCGCGCGGTGGCATCCACCGTGATGGGCCCGTCCTTCAGCGCGAGCGGCCGTCGCCCCAGCTCATACGCCAGCGGCGGATTGGGGAGCTGGAGGTACTGGCCATTCTCGCGCGACAGCTTGAGGCGGCGGGTGTCCTCGGAGACGGCCTTGCGCGCGCGCTCCAGGTTGATCTCCTCCGCGATGTCGAAGGTGCGGTAGCAGAGGATGTGGGCCTTCTCGAAGAGCAGGGGAGCCGAGGCAGGCATGGTGCGCGCAAGCCTAGCGCGCGCCTCCCCCACGCCACGCCCGGCGCACGGGCCCTGTCGACGAGCCGTCAGTCGTGGCCCTCGGAGCCCAAGGCCTGGAGCCCTGGAGCCAGCCGCACCACCCGCTCGCCGCCCGGCCGCCTGGCGGACAGGGTGGCTTCCGACACCCGCCCATCCACCCCGTCACATTGTCGATGTTTCACTCGGGCGAAGCCTGTCACCGGCGGCCCCGCCATTCCTCTCAATTGGCCACACGTCAAGACTGGGGCGCAACGCCTGCCATGACGGCCCGGAGCGCGCTCACGGCGACGGTTTATGAGACCGGGCCGAGGGGGGTGCCAGCTCCGTGCGCACATCCCACAGCTCTGGGAAGAAGCGCAAATCCAAGGCCTTGCGAAGGAAGGACACCCCGGAGGAGCCCCCGGTGCCCTGCTTGAAGCCGATGATTCTCATCACCGTCATCATGTGACGGTAGCGCCACAACTGGAACCGCTCCTCGGTGTCCACCAGCTTCTCGCACATCTCGTACGCGTCCCAGTGCGCGTGGGGGTCCTCGTAGATGCGGCGGAACACCTCCACCACCGCCGGGCTCTTCACGTACGGCTGTCGCCAGTCGCGCTGGGCGTGGTCCTCCGGAATCGCATGCCCCGTGCGCGACAGATGGCGCAGGAACTCGTCATAGAGGCTGGGAGACTCCAACAGCCGCTCCAGCTCCCCATGCAGCTCCGGTTGGTGGCGGAAGGGACCCAGGGCATTGGAGTCCTTGTTGCCCAGGAGGAACTCCACCGCGCGGTACTGCCAGCTCTGGAAGCCAGACGCGGGCCCGAGCGCGTCACGGAACTCCAGGTACTCATTCGGCGTGAGCGTCTCCAGGACGCTCCACTGCTCGAAGAGCATCCGTTGGATGTTCCCCACGCGCGCGAAAATCTTGAACGAGGGCTCCAGCCGATCCGCCTGCACATAGCGGATACACGCGCTCAGCTCGTGGATGAGCAGCTTCATCCACAGCTCGCTCGTCTGGTGCTGGATGATGAAGAGCAGCTCGTCGTGATGGGGTGGCTGCGAGCGCGGAACCTGCGCCGTCAACAGCCTGTCGAGCTGTAGGTAATCACCGTACGTGGTCCTTCCGGCCAGGTCGGTGATGATTCCAGGCTCCAAGTCGCGTTTGTTCATGGGCCCGGGCATTCATGCCCCTGCAAGCCCCCGCGGGCAAGACTTCCCGTACGGGCTGCCCCCGAACCCTCTCCCTGCCAGGGAGCACGGTTGACGGAGGTGCGGTCACTGTCTGCCCGGGCCGGGGCCAAACGTGCCGCTGATTAACCGTTCGCTGCTTGGGCGGCGGCGGCCAGGGCCTTCGAAGCGGCGCGGCCACGGGGCAGCTTGATGTCCTCCACGCTGTTCGCGGGCGCGTAGTCGACCCACGCCGACGGGCGGCGGTTGGTCTTCTCCAGCATCCGCAGCTTCTGGTAGTGCGCCGCGCAGTAGCCCTTGGTCCGGCTGGGCTTGCCGCAGTCGACGATGGCGCACTCACGCGAGCCATCCGCCGAAGCCGACGGCTTGCGGCCACGGCGCTTGCCACCCGCCGACACCGACGCCGCCGCGCTCACCGCGCCACGCGCCGCCGCGGGAGGACGACCGACGGCCTTGCGGCCCGGCTTCGCCGCCGCGACCTGGGCGCCGAACAGCGGCCCCACGACCTCGGCCAGCGGGGCCAGCCGCTCCGCCACGTTGCGCAGTGCATCCAGATCCGCCGTCCCGGACTCCAGGCGGGAGACCACGTCGCGCAGCGGCTTGAGCTGGACCTCGATTTCGTTACGGATCATGTCCCGAAACGCTTTATCCACGGACATTCGTTCAATCCTCGTCTTGGCTAGTCTGGTTGTTGAAGGTCTGGAAGGGGGGAGTTGATTTGTGATGCTGCTCATACCCATACCTTCCAATTTGGGATTTGTCTAAAGGAAGCGATAAAAGGTGTGACTGAAGGACGTATCACCCCCCCTACCGTACCGGTCGGGGCCTCATTCCAGTGGGGCGGGAACGGCGCTCAGCCGTCCCAGCGGAGGTCTTCCAGCAGGGGGTGGACCCCGAGACAAAGGGCCCCGAGGCCAGGGTGCGTACTTCGTCGCGAGCCAGCATCAGCTCCGTGCGCAGCTGTTGCTGCTCGCGCGGGTCCAACGCGGTGGTGAGTCTGGGCAACAACGCGCTCTCTTCTTCTTGGAAATGCGCGACGGTCAGATCCTCGAGCGCGTACAGCCGGGCCTGCCATTCGGGGTCGCCCGGAGACAGCTCCTCCAACTCATCCATCAGCTCGCGCATGGCCAGATGATCCTCGGCCTGCAGCCGGGCACGAGCACGCCCTTCCACCCGGGCCACCAGCGGTTGCAGACAGCGCTCCTCCAGCCAGGTGTGCAGTCGCAACAGCTCCAGCAGTTCGTGCTGAGCGCTCAGGGGCTCCTCTTCCGCGCCGGAGACGAGCCGCTCGAAGCGCTCCTCCAGCTCACGGTGCTCCTCCACGAGGATGTCGAACGGGCCTCCCATGCCCTCAACCATCTGCATGGTTCAGCAGGCAGACAACCAAAGCTGCGCTTCACCCTCACATTATTGAAACTCAAACGACAGGTCGAGCGAACGTTCGGCGGGCTGAAACAACGACCGGCATCGTGCCTCGGCTGGCGACTGAAAGCCCATGGGGGGCGGGGGCGAAGCGTTGCCTACTCAAAGCAACCTCCGGGGTCGGCAGGGCGAGTCCCCCCAGGGACGGTGCGTGGGTTTGCGATGACCGAGGGTGCGGGAGCGGGGGCCCGGCCGGCTGCTCGGGTTGGATGGCGATGGGCGGGGGCGTCTCCATCATGACTCCTCGTGGAAGCTCCGCTCGCCACCGTGCGCAGGGCCGTGTTCCACCTCGCCGAGCGGGGCGCGGCGATGTCCGCGCTCTACCACCGGGCCCGACTGGTGGGCGCCGAGCATCTGCCGAGGAGCGGCCCGGTGTTGCTGGTGGGCAACCACGGCGTGTGGGGTTACGAAACGCCCGCCTTCTTCCACCTCCTGCACCAGGTCACCGGGCGTCCGGTGGTGGGATTGGCGGAGCGAGGCTTCTTCCGCATTCCGGTGGTCCGCACGGTGTTGCCCTGGCTGGGCGGTGTCGAAGGCACCCGGGACAACGCGCTGGAGGTGTTGCGCGCCGGGGCGCTGGTCGTCTGTTACCCCGGCGGCGCGCGCGAGGTCTTCAAGCGTCCGCGCGGGCGCTACCAGCTGCGGTGGGAGCATGCGCTGGGCTTCGCGCGGGTGGCCTCGCATGCGGGGGTGCCGGTGGTGCCCTTCGGGGGCTTTGGCGTGGACGACACGTTCCTCTTCCCACCGGGTGAGGCCCGGCTGGGGCTGCACCTCACGAATGGGGAGAAGTACCGCGTGCCGCTCTTGGTGGGGCTGGGGCCGCTGCCGTTTCCGGTGCGGCTCACCTTCGCGCTGGGCAGTCCCCACACCCCGCCGCCCGCGGGCGCCTCCGAGCCGCGCCTGCGCGCGTTCCGCGACAGGGTGGCCACCAGCGTGCACCGGCTGCTGGTGAGGGCCCGCCATGCTTGAGACGCCGCCGCGCGCCCTCGCGCCCGCGCGCGTCCCCAGGTTGGAGGACGTCCCCGACGGCTACGCGCACCTGCGCTGTGAGGAGCGCGAGGTGAAGGGCACCTCCGTGCGGCTGTTCACCTTCCCCGACGGCGACACCGACTTGGCCCGCACGGTGGTGTGTCTTCCGGGGCTGGGCGCCAGTGGCCGCTCCTTCGCGCCCATGGAGCCGCTGGCCGGGCGGCTGCGCCTGCTCTTGTGGACGCCGCCGTTGAGCACGCCCGCCACGCACACCCCGCTGGAGTGGAACCTGGCGGTGCTGAATCATCCCGAGGCGCGGCTGCCGGAGCGCTTCGCGCTGGTGGGGTCCTCCTACGGCAGTCTGCTGTCCATCGCCTTCGCGCTGGCGCATCCGGAGCGGGTGAAGGCGCTGGTGCTGGTGTCGCCAGTGGCCAGCGTGAGGCGGGTGAGGCGGCTGACGGTGACGCTGTCCACACTGGTGCGCACGCCGCGTCCGCTGGCGTATGTCTTCGCCCCCACGGTGGCGAGGGTGCTCGGAGGCGCGAGGCTGCCGCCCGAGGGCCGCGCGGAAATCGTGCGCGAGGCACGGCGGCTGGCCCCCGTGGAATTGCTGCGCCGGCTGCGCGACGTGCTGGCCGCGGACTTCACTTCTCGCCTCCATGAGCTTCGCGTGCCCACGCTCGTCGTTCAGGGCGGCAGGGACTTGCTGGTGCCGCCGCGCGCCGCGCGCGACGTGGCCGAACACATCCCAGGTGCCCGGCTGGAGCTGCTGCGCGATGCCAGCCACCTGCCGTACATGAGCCATCCAGAAGCCTTCAACGCGGCGGTCGGCGCGTTCCTCCGGGAGTACGTCGAGGACGCTTCGGGACTCACGCCATGAGCGCTGCCACCGCACGACGCTCAAGCTCCACCTGACTGTCGCTGTCGCGGCATGCGGTGAAGCGAGAGGCCGGGCATCGCCTTTCCAGACAACGCAGACGTGGATGCCCGCCTCGTGCGGTGCACGGAGGTGCTGCTCGACAGCGGCGTGTATCACCGCACCTCCGCGCACGATGGGCGGATGAGTTCGTCGCGCGCCACCTCGTGCGGTGAGTCGCGACCCTGGCGCGCCGGGCAACGTGAGCGTGGGTGAATGGACAAACGTCCCGTCCGCGAGTCCCGAGCGCTCAGGATTCCCCAGCGGCGCGCGTCTTTCCCTCTCAAGAATACCGAGTCGGCCCGCGTGTCCCGCGCGAGGCCAGACCGACCGGGCGGCGCTGTCGCTCGGAGGAGGAACCCATGTCCATGCTGCCCATTCACCGCGGACTCCGGGTGTGCGCTCGGACCGTGGCGCTCATCCTCATGTCGACGAATCTCGCGTGCCCCTCCGCGGGCACGAGCGGCGCGAATCGCCCCGAAACGCACGAGCCCTTCGAGCACGAGGAAGCCCGTCGTCAGGAAGCGCGCCAGGTGGCCCGGCAGGTGGCGGTGCTGGCCGGGAGCGTGCGTGACGTCGACTCGCGGCTGGAGCTCACTTTCTGGGCGGAGCGCGGGGCCCTCACGCTGGTGGGCTACCAGTCGCTGGAGCGCGGCGGACGGGCCGGACGCACCGTCGACCACGACGACCTCCAGCGAACAATCGCCCGCGCGCTGATGTCCACCACCCATCACTCCGGGGGCGAAGTCGTCCTGCGGATGCGGCGCGAGCCGGCCTCGTGGGCCCTGGAACCGGGCGCGTCCTTCTCCAGCGAGCGGCCTCTCCAGGCCCGTCAGGTCGCCGGACGACGCGAGGACGCGACGCCCGAGCCGTCCGCGCTGGCGACGGACCTGCGGCGACTGCTGGAGCCAGTGCGCGTGCCCGCGGATGGCACCGTCTGGGCGAACGTGTCCGTGCACCTGCGCGACGGCCGCGTGGTGGGCTGGGAGCTGGAGGACTGGCGCGTGGTGCGGGCAGGCCGGGGGAACAAGACGCCCAGGCCGGTGTCACGCCGGGTCGTCGAGGAGGCCACGTCCGTCGTGCGGCTCTACGCGCCGGGCACCGGCTCGCGCTCGCTGCACCTGGGCCTGCGCCTCATCCACGAGGGGAACGCACCGTCCGCGGAGGGCTGGGTGGAGGAGACCCGGATGCTGCCGCTGTCGCGTCCGAGCGGGGGCGTCAGCCGCCTCACCCTGCCCTGACGACGAAGCTCCGGCGCGCGGCGGACACACGGCCCGCCGCGCGCCAGGACAAACAGACTCTAGAAGTAACCGCCCACCGTGGTGCCGACGCTGAACGTCACATCCACGTCGTCACCCAGGCCAATGGCCAGGCGAGGACCGGCGCCCACGAAGAAGTGGGACGTCACGTGGTACAGCACGGGCGCGTAGCCCTCCAGGATGACGGTGGAAGCCGAACCGGTGCCGTCGGGCAGCGACAGGATGTTGTCGCCGACGAACAGCGTGACGATGGCCTTGGGCCAGAACGACAGCTTCTCCGAGAACGGGATGTTGTAGCCCACGCGCGCGTTGATGCCGAACGCCGCCAGCGAGTCCCCTTCACCAAACAGCACGGACAGGTTGATGCCGCTTCCGATGGAGAGGTTCTCCTTCAGGAAGTAGTCCACGCTCGGTGCCAGCCTGAAGAAGCCGTACCCCGCGCCCTCCGTCGTGTAGCCCAGGTCCGCCGACGCATCCGAGCTGACGACAATCTGCCCGACGCTGCCAAAAGCCCCACCCGTCGACTGCGCGAAAGCAGTCGTCGACACCATCAACCCGGCCGCTACGGCCATGGCCTGCCACTGATTTGCCTTCATGAAGCGTCCCTCCGTTGCGTGTGCCCGCGGTCATTCCCGGGCGCTCGGCGGCCTCTTCTAGTCAATGGAGGCGGGCGCGCATCCTTTTTTCGTCTCCCCTGTGTCCTCTACCGCATGAGCGCAACTTGAGAATTCTCGCCTCGAGCCGGCGCGTCACACGGGTTCTCATCGCCCGAAGACGCCGCGCGTGAGACATCGCTGAGACATGGACGGAAGGCCCCGACGCGGGCACGCGGGAGGCCTCGCGCGAGCCAGGGCTCACGGACGGGAGGGGCGGCCGGGGTGGAGGGGTCGAGGTCCCGGCCGGCCCTCCCATGCGCGAGGTACCGTGCCCCGAGCGGCCCTGAACCGCTCGGAAGGAGCGCACGGTACGAGGACACCGATAGCAAGCCCCACGCCAAACGAACTCCCGGTGAAATCAATCCCTTGTCAGCCGGAAAGCCCCGGAATGCCCTCCTGAGCGTCCGAAGTCGGGACGCGCACGTCCCAGAAGCGAACAGACTGGCAATGATTCGCATATCCCCATGTTGCCGTCTGTCCGTAGGATTCCAGCGAATCCCCTCATGCGGCGCCCCACGGAAGGATGGATGGGAGGACATGCCTCGTGTGCGTGCGCCCGCGGTGGCGGGCTCCTTCTACCCCTCCAGTCTCACCACGCTGGCCACGCAGGTGGACGCGTGGTTGGAGCAGGCCCGGGGGCCAGAGGGAGGGGTTGTCTCCGCGCTCATCGTTCCCCATGCCGGTTATGTCTATTCAGGGGCGGTGGCGGCGGCGGCGTACGCCGCGCTGGGGGCCCGGCGCGCGGAGCGCACGCGCGTGTTGCTCCTGGGGCCGTGTCACTTCCACTCGCTTCGAGGGCTGGCGTATCCGGCCGTGGACCTGCTGTGCACGCCGTTGGGTGACGTGCGGCTGGACGCGGACCTGTTGCGCCGGGCGACGGAGCTGGCACAGGTGAGTGCCTCCACGGAGGCGCATGAGTCGGAGCACTCGCTGGAGGTGCAGCTCCCGTTCCTCCAGAGGGCGATGGAGCACTTCACTGTCTTGCCTCTGGTGGTGGGCCGCGCGGACGAGGAGGCGGTGGCCCAGGTGCTGGAGGCGCTGTGGGACGAGGACGTGCTGCTCGTGGTGAGCTCGGACCTGTCGCACTACCTGCCCTATGAGGAGGCGCGGCGCGCGGACCAGGAGACGGGGGCGCGGGTGCTGGCGTTGGAGGGGCCGCTGGATGCGGGCAGCGCGTGTTGCACGGAGGCCATCAACGGCTTGCTGCGCGTGGCGAAGCGGCGGGGGCTGCGGCCCAGGCTGGTGGGGTTGCGCAACTCCGGGGACCTGGCCGGAGCGCGCGCCGAGGTCATCGGGTACGGCGCCCTCGTCTTCGAGTCGCCCGCGCGGGGCACGTCCCGGGAGTGCTCAGTCGTCCCAGGAGAGGGAGTACTCGCTGTCGAGCAGCGACGTCTGGCGGCCCTCGACGCGGATGTCCTGGGCGCCGACGGCCTGGAGGGCACCTTCGAGCATGCCTTCGTTGTAGGCGACGGGGGTGAAGATGCGGCGCATGTGGATGCGGCCGGCGCGGCTGGCGGTCCATTCGACTTGCAGCTCGCCGAAGTCGATGGCCATGCGGTAGGCCTCCGGGAGCATGTTGACGAGCTGCTTCGGGTCTCCGCCGACTTGCTGACGGACCTCGGTGCCGAACATGGAGCGGACGAAGGCGAGCGTGCCCTGGACGCCAATCTGGCGCATGGCCTCCTCGACGCCGCCGAGTTGGGGCGCGAGCAGGTTGGCGGCGGCGAAGAACAGCCGCATGAAGGGCGGGACGGGATAGAGCTCGGTGGGGTCCAGGTCGGCGGGGAAGTCACCGGCGTCGACGATGTGCTTCACGGCCTGCTCACCGCCGAGGAAGCGCACGGTGTCGAGCACGGCGGCGAAGTGCATGCCGCGAATGTGCTCGGAGGACTGAACGAGGGCGAGCCGTGAATCCAGCTCCCGCTGCACTGCCTCAGGCGTGTTCCACGTCCCGCGTTCCATGAGCCGACCTCCACCGCGAAAAAGCGCGCAATGCTCGCACAGCTTCCTCTCGCGCGCGAACTCCTGGAGGGTCAGCATCACCCTGGCGCGTTCCAATCCTGGGAACGCAGCCAATGCAGCACGTCGGGTGAAGCACCGCGCTGACTAGGCGCTCTCCTTGCGCAGCTTCGCGTCGAGCAGGAAGTTGCCGAAGGGCACCAGCGACGCGCCGAACGCCACCGCCACGCGCACGAAGGACCAGCGCAGCGCGATGGCCGCCTCCATCAACGCGAAGAGGTACAGCACGAACAACAACCCGTGCGCCATGCCCGTGAAGCGCACCGCCAGGGGCATGTCCGCCGCGTACTTCAGCGGCATCGCGATGAACAACAGACACACGAACGACAGGCCCTCCAACAGGGCCACCGCGCGGAACCGTCCAAGGGGGGTCTTCAACATGGCGCTCTCCCCCTCCTGTCTCCCATCCCCTGCTCCCGCCGTCCATGCGTCACTGTGACGCACCCGGTCGCCCGCCCGCCTGGCTTCATTCCGTGTCTCCCCTCCCACTAGAATGAACCGCGTGAGGCTGGGAAAGCCCGGCACCACGAACCGAGGGGGGAGAGCACCATGTCAGGCAGCGACAAGCTGGAGTCCACCATCCAGGTGCCACGCGAGGACCGCAAGGGCGCGAAGCTGGTGCTGGAGCGGCCCACCGGAACCCTCAACACCGTCGCCATGCGACTGGTCATCAGCGGGAAGATGCAGGGACAGGACCGCCGCCAGCTCCACGCGGACGTCTTCCCCGGCGCCGTCACCGTTCCCCTGCCCGATGACTTCCTTCCCACCGCCGCCCAGGGTTGGGTGCGCGCGGTGCTCACCGTGGCGGACCCCGTGGGCATGGGCGCCCAGTTCCTCCAGCGGGCGACGCTCGTCTTCGAGAAGGGCCAGAAGGAAGCCCTCTGGGACGACTTCTCCCTCCAGAAGGGCGCTGGCGCTGACTTCATCACCCTCACCTGGACGGTGGTGGAATGAGGGCGCTCCTCGCGCTGCTCCTCCTCTGCGCCTCCACCGCCAGCGCCCAGGACGGCGGCACCCCGGACTCGGGGACCGTGGAGCTGGACTTCCCCAGCATCCTCCGAGGGGGCTCGGAGACCGCCGCGGGCCTGGACATCGCCACCGCGGGCGAAGTCGTCCACCCCTCCAACCCCTCCGCCCTCGTCGTCAGCCTGCGCGGCGTGGGAGCGGTGCTCGACGGCACCCAGGCGTCCTTCGCCCTCCAGCTCAACCCCTACCTGCTCACCGACGGCTTCGAGAAGCTCTACTCAGAGGCCGTCGCCGCGCGCAACGCGTCCGTCATCACCCGCCTGCTCCAGGACACCGCCATCACCCTCGGCATCGGCCAGGACACGCCCTACCCCGACGGCGTCCCGGAGAAGGGCCGCTTCGCCACGGTGATGGCGGGCCTGTCCGTGGATGTCCTCGGCGAGCGCGGCATCTACGGCGCCGCCTACAACGCGTGCATCCAGCGCGTCCTCACCGACCCCAGCCTCTACGAGTTCCCCGACAAGCCCCTGCCCGGCGACTTCGTGGACCCGGCCGACTTCGAGAAGGCGCTCGGCGACTACCGCCTCGCCATGGAGGCCACGCGCCAGGCGGGCATCGCGAAGATTCGCCAAGGCCTCCCCGCCTGCACCCGCGAGACGCGCCAGGCGTCCACCGCGCTCTTCGTCTCCGTGGGAGGCCGCTGGGTGACACCCGGGCTCAAGTCCCACGACGGCGACGGTGTCGCCATCCAACGCGGCTTCGGCGCGGCCACGGTGGAGCTGTTGAGCAGCGCGGACTCCAACCTGGAGGCCGCCATTCAAGTGCGCGTGCTCCAGGAGCGGCAGCGCCCGGAGCTGTCCATGGACAAGTGGGTGGACGTCGGCCTGTCCTTCGGCGTCGCCTCCCAACGCTTCCAGCTCAAGCTCGAAGCCACCCAGTCACTGTTGAAACTGGGAAACACGGACCAGAGGCGCGCCAGCGTCGTGGCCACCACCCGCGTCACCGTGGCCGAGCGCTTCACCGTGGGCCTGGGCGTGCAGGGCCAGGGGGAGGACATGGCGGACGCCGTCGGCCAGATTCGCCCCAGCCTCGTGCTCGACCTGGCGGAGCTGCCCACGCTGCTGCAACCACTCCCGGCGCCTCGCTCCTGACGGCGCCGGGATGCACCGCGGGGTCCGCTAGTTGAGGACCTCGTAGTACAGCGACAGGTACCTGGTGACCTGCTCCGCTTGCGGCAGCAGCTCCGGCAGGTAGCGCTGGAGCGCCTGCCGCGTCGCTTCCGCGAGCCTCGCCTGACTGCCCAGGTGCTCGCGGACGTAGGGCTCCAGCCGCTGGATGAGCTCGTAGTTGCTGGAGATGTTCTCCGCCCGCATCGCCTTCTCCAACGGAAGCTCGTTGCGAAGCGGAACCGCGGGCAGCAGGCGACTGATGAACGTCACGCGGTGGAGGATGCGCCAGCACGGCGGCGCCTTCTCCGACTGCCTCGCCTGCCTCAGCGCCAGCGCGTTGGGCTCGCTGGACTGCTCCAGCCAGATGGGGTCGATGACCTTGCGGAACAGGTCATCGAAGTTCCGCCGGTCCGTGTCCAGGTAGAAGCTCATGAAGCGGTACGCATCCACCTTGCCCGGCACCAGCACCGGCTGGTTGTTGCCGTCGTAGACGGGCCCGTTGTCGTCGTACTCCTGGATGTTCGCCGGCAGGCCCAGCGACAGGTTCAACCCGAAGGAGCGGCTGGCCTCGCTGCTCTTCGCGCGGGTGAAGGTCTGCCCTCCCCCGAAGGCCGCATCCACCTGCCCTCCCACGGTGATGCCAAAGAGCTCCACGTTCAATCCAACATGGAGCTCGCCCGACACGTTGAAGGAGAAGTGTCCATTGTGGCTCTCCGTCACCACGTCCGTCGTCTCCGTGGTCTCCGCGAAGAAGCCGCCCTGCACCGTCCACACGTACGTGTTGCACAGGTTGCGCTTGGCGAAGGCGCGCGCCGTCGCCTCCGTGTCTCCCGAGGGCATCGCCGGCTCCGGCACCTCGCCAATCACGCTCGCCAGCACCCGCGAGGCATTGTCGACCACCTCGTTCACTCCGGCCTGCACCAGGTTGCTGCCCGTGGAGAAGGCCCGGTAGCGGTGCAGCTCCCGCTGCTCCTCCTGGAGGATGCGGCGCTTGAGGGCGTAGGCCTCGCGCGGCTTGTAGTAGGAGTACTCGCCGTAGCCGGCGGCCATGGAGTAGTCGGGGTCCATCACCTTGCCCGTCGATGAGAAGCCGATGCAACCGTCGAGCGTGCCCTGCTTGGTGTAGAGCGGATTGATGGGGAAGGTGAGCAGGTTCCAATCCCTCGGGATGTCGGGGTTGGGCACCATGCGGTAGCCCACCAGCGCGCGGTTGTGCTCCAGGCGCAGTGAGTACACGTCCGCCGTCTCCGACTGCACCAGCGCGAAGCCCACGTTGGAGGGGACGATGCGCCGCTCCATCTCCGGGCCCCGGGGCGTCTTCGTGGACTCCCAGTTCCCCACCAGCGACACGGCCATGTTCCGCGACATGCGCTGGCCCCTGCCCTGGCTGCCCTCGTTCACCCAGCCGCCGGACAGCTCCGTGCGCAAGGAGAGCCCCGCCTCCACATTCACCTTCGCCATCGGCGCGGACGTGCCGATGCCCATCGGCGCGGTGATGAGCTTCACCTCCAGCTCGGCGGCGAGGAGCGAGCTGAGCGTGAGGCTGCCCATCATGCTCGACTCCGCCGAGGCGGAGACGGTCGTCATCACATCATCGGCCTGGACGAACTCCACGCGGGACAGGTCCGCGGGCACCTCGCCGGTGTACTCAATCACGCCCGCCGTCAGGTTCTCCGAGGGCACGGGCGGCGCCCCCTCCACGTAGCCGATGACCTGCGGCGCGAACTGCGCCTGACTCACCCACTCCGTGACGAGGTTGCCCACCTTGTAGCCCGTCACCAGGTACCACCCGCCGGAGTAGATGAAGGAGTACGCGCGCTTCATCGTCCCGCGCATGCCTCCCGTCGCGTCCCGCTGCAGGTCTCCATACTCGGCGACGCCGGGCATGCCCTGGATGGGCGCGTGGAACGGCGTGCGCACGCTCGCCAGCGCCGAGCGCACCCGGGCCGTGTCGTTGGACACCGGCGCGGTGCTCAACTGGGGGACGGGGCGGTTGACCGCCCGAGGCAGCTCCAGGTGGTTGCCGCGCAGGCCATTGTCGTTGATGCGCGAGGAGTCCGGCCGCGTCGAGTCCAGGTCGAACGTGTAGTACGCGACCAGGTCCGCCTTCTCACCCTTGAGCCGGGTGAAGAGGTTGTCGAGCACCTGCTCCTCGCTGCGCAGCGTGTCCCAGATGCGCACCTCCTCCAGCTCGCCCTTGTAGGGCGCCTGGACCTTTTCGCCGTTCCACACACCGCCCAGGCTCAAGCCCGCGCCCACGCGGGGGAGGCTCGCGACCTCCGTGCTGGTGGAGGAGAGCGACTGGAGCGCGATGCCCTTGCCATTCACATACATCCAGACCTGACTGCCCGCGGGGTTGGGGGACTTCACCCGGGTGGCGCCGCGCAGGCGCGCTGGATACGACTCGCTGTCGTCCAGGGTGACGTTGCCCTCCCGTTCCGGGAAGCGCCACCGCGCCACCAGCCCGGAGTCCCGAGGCTTGAGGGCGACACCGAGCTGCGCGGGGTCCAGCGCCCGGCTCCACACGCGCACCTCGGCCAGCGTGCCGGTGAGGCCGTAGGTGTCCGTGCCCTCCGTCATCTTCCCGATGAGGAACGGGCCCGCGTGGCCACGAGGGTCCGCGTCCGTGTACTGCGAGCCGCCCTCGTCCCGTCCATCGATGTAGAAGCGCAGGTCGTCCCACTCCTTCACCTCGATGCTGTCCAGCACCTCGAAGGACTGCCCCGCGATTTCCCGCGTCACCTTCTTCTCGGTGTGGCTGGTGCCGGCCTTGCGCACCACCGCGACGCGGTGGAACGTGTTCTCCTTCACCTTGCCCGTGGAGAAGACCTCACGGCGCGAGCCCTTCGACTCGAAGGTGAAGGACAGCCGCCCGTCCTCGGTGATGCTCAGCAGATACGGCACCTCCTGCCCGCTGCCGTCTCCGACACCGCCCTTGCCCACCAGGGGCTGGCGCCGGCCCAGCGGCCCCACGGCGAGGAACACCTCCAGCGTCAGGTCCCCGGTGAGCTGCAAGGCATCCGCGTGGGCCACCTCCAGCCACGCCCCCGGGCGGAGCTGGACGCCCCAGGACTGCTGGAAGGCGAACGCGACATGACGCCAGCTCCCCACGGGGAAGGACTCCTGGCTGATGACGTAGGAGTCGCCGACGCCCGCGAGCAGCCTGAAGCCCGCGTCGATGGGCGACTTCACGAAGGTCGGAGTCCCGCTGACGTCGCAGTGGAACTGGCGTCCCGTCACGTCGCGCACCCGCGTGTCGTTGAAGCCCCAGCACGCCAGGAGCCCCGCCTCGCTGCCCTGCATGCGCAGGCCCTTCTTCTGCTCGATGACCGTCGCGGCCAGCGCGCTGTTCCAGACCCGCACCTCGTCCAGCGCGCACGTCGCGGGAGTCGCCAGGGCCTCGTCCTCGACCTCGTCGCCCAGCCCCCCCAGGCCCCACGCGCCTTCGCCCGTGTAGTCCTTCCCACGCGTGGAGCGGCGCACCTCCTTGCCGTCGCGGTAGAGGATGACGAGGCCCGTCAGCGCCTTGAACGTGAAGGCGTAGTGGTGCCACTCCATGTCGGCGACGGAGGTCTCCACCAGCGCCACGCCGTTCTGCATGGACAGCACCAGGCTGTTCTGCGCGTTGAGGACGAGTGACAGCCGGTCCCCGTCATCCGAGTGGGTGGACCCATGGAACAGCACGCACCCGGGCACGTTGTTCTTCGTGCGCTTGAGCCACAGCTCCACGGAGAAGTCCTTCTTCGCCAGCGGCAGCCCGTCCCCGCAGCGCACGTACGTCTCGCCATCCAGCGACAGCGCGGAGCGCACCTCCTTGTCCTTCCCCTTCACGAGCGAGAGCTGGTACTCCAGCGGCGCCGACGGACTGACCAGGGAGTCCAAAGGCGACGTCTCGAAGGTCGGCGTGCCGACGTACGTCCCGCCCGACTGGCCCCCTTCGAGCGCGATGTCCCGGGCCTCCTCCTCCACGAAGTGCCAGCAGGCCAGGAGCCCCGACGCGTCCCCCTCCACCCGGAGCGCCTGGTCGGCGACGATGGACTGGACGTCGCGGGCATGGTCCCACACGCGCACCTCGTCCACGAGGCACGTGGACGCGGTGGTGATTTCCCCGTCGAGCACCTCCGCGCCCAGAATCAGCTCGCCCTCTCCCGAGTAGGCCTCCGACAGCGTCTTGCCCGCCACCTTCTTGCCATCCAGATACAGGACGGCCTCCCGGCTGTCGGCATCGTGGGTGAGGGCGACGTGGTGCCACGTCGTGTCCTTCACCGCCGTCGACGAGGTGAGGGTGTCCTTGCCGAAGCGGCAGACCAGCTTCCCGCTCGCGTCGAAGGAGAGCAGCAGGCGCTGGTTCACCGTCGTGGACGGGACGCCTTGGGCGAGCAGCGTCTCCGCCACGGTGGTCTTCTTGCGCATCAACCGCGCCTCGAGCGTGAAGTCGACGCCGGCCAGCACCAGCTCGTCCCCGAAGCGCACGTACGTCTTTCCATCCAGCACGAGCGCCAGGTTGCTGGACTCCGACGTGCGCGCCGCCGGGGCACACGCGAGCACCACCGCCGACGCGTCCACCGACTTCGGCATGAGCCAGGCCTCCAGCGTCACGTCGCCCTGGAGGGCCAGGGGCGTCGTGTCCAGTCCGGCCGGCGAGGCCACGTAGTGTTGGAGCCCATCGAAGGAGAGGTCTCGCCCCGGGACGTCGCCGTGCCAGCGACCCGACGAGGTGCCCAGCACCTGCTTCGCGGCGCCGTTGACCAGCGGCTGCGTGGAGAGCGTGGGCACCGGACGCAGCCACAGCGAGCCCTTCGAGAGCAGCGCGCCCGGCAGGTCCGACGTCGCCCGCGAGTAGTCATAGGGCAGGAAGCGCACGCGCTGGCCAGCGGTGAGCGGGCCCTGGGGCGCGACCTTCACGGTGAGCTGCGTGGACTTGGGGGGAATGGCCTTGTTCACCTGGAGCACCTCCGAGCCCACCTCGATGCGGTCTCCGTTCGCCAGGGAGCGCTGGGTGCCTTTCGCGAGCGTGAGCGTGGTGCCGCTGTGTGAGGCCACGGTGCCCAGGAACTCGGGGTGGGCCTGTCCGGAGAGCACCTCCGCGAGCAGCTTCGGCGCGCGGGGCGCCTCGGGCCAGACCTCCGTGTATCCGCCGGCCTTCAAGGTCAACGCGCAGCGGTCGTTGCTGGAGCCGTTGGCGAGCGTGACGTCCACGGCGCCCAGGTCCGTGCCCGCGCTGGTGGCGACGAGCGTGAGCCCCTGCGTCGCATCCCCGAGCCGCACCACCTCGCGGGTGACGGAGGGCTCGTAGTAGGCGGCCAGGAATTCTCCGTCGACCGAGCCACGGAAGTAGAGGATGACCTGGCCGGTGGAGCTGTCGAGGAGGAAGGGCGTGGAGGACGTCTCCGCGAAGGCCAGCAGCGCGCCCGCCACGGGGAGCCCCCGGCTGTCCACGGACAAGAGCTTCATGCGCAGGGACACCTCGCTGCCCTTCGCGCCCAGCGTCAGTCGCGCCAGCTCCATGCGCGCCTCGGCCTGGGTCTGCTCGGCGGCGGTCCGTTGCAGCTCCAGGTCCGCCAGCTCCGTGCGCGTCTTGGCGCGCAGCGCGGCCAGGTTCTCGCACGGCTCGACGGACACGATGCGGCAGGCGGAAGCGGACGACCCCAAGGCCTTGGTGAAGCCCAGCGTTCCATTGGATGAGCGCTGGAGGTACTCGTCCTTGTGGGCCGGGTGACCACTGCCCGCGTTGACCACGCGGAGCGCCTGGTAGTGCTCCGTCGCGCCCGTGCGCATCCAGGTCCAGTTCGTCTTCGTGGTTTTCTGGACGAAGCCCGTGGACTGCCACTCCAGGTACATCTGGCTCTTTCGGTTCTGGAGGAGGTAGCCGCCCTTGTCCGGAGAGGGCACGAAGCGCCACTGACGAAACTCGGTGGCCATGGCGGCGTTCTGCGCGGCCGCGGTGACGGGGGAGCCGTCGCGGACCTCGGTGACGCCGATGTAGTAGTCGTCGCTCTGGATGTGGAGGTGGAACCAGTACAGGTGAATCAGGAGGTTCCCATCGGGCGTGGGTTTCTCCAGGGCGGCCAGCAGCTTCCGAGCGGCGATGAGCTGGGCGTCGAGGTCCCGCACTGAAGTTTCCGCATTGGAGAGGTTGGTCTCGGCCTTCTTTATCTCCTTGTCCGTTCCATTCTTCTCGGGGGCCGCGAGCCACGGCAGCATGGCGACGTCCTGCATCTGCGCGAGGTGGCCGTCCTGGGACACGGCGAAGTCGAGCACCGCGGCGTACTCCTGGCGCGTGGGGCTGCCCTTGGGCGAAGCCCCCCCTGTCGCGAAGGAGAGCATCACCCGGGCCTGTCGCTTCTGCGGCTCCCCGCTCCGACTGTCGCCGCTGCCCGTCGTCTCCTGCTGGTAGTAGAGCAGCGCCGCCATGCCGGAGGTGACCTTGCGCCCCTTGAGGGCGAAGCTGTCCCGACGCAGCGAGGGCCGCTCACCCACCGGCGCGCCCGACGTCACCCAGGTGGGCCCGCCCGTGGCCGTGCCGTGCTGGAGGTTGTCGGTCTGGTCATACAGCGTGACGCCCCTGCCTTCGTCGAAGCGGTAGTAGGCGACGAGCCCCGGCTCCTGGCCCACCAGCCGGAAGCCCTTGTCCCGCGACAGCTCCGCCGCGTCGCGCACGCGCTCCCAGAGGCGCACCTCGTCAATCACGCCCGCGAAGCACTCCGAGACCGTGTCCTTCGTGAGGGCGACGCCGATGAGGAGCGCCTGCGTCGTGTCGGCCTCGAAGGTCAGCGCCGTGGAGCCGGAGGGCGCGCCGTTCAGATAGAAGCGGGCCGTCGCACCGTCATAGGTGACGGCGATGTGGTGGAACCTGCCCGCGGTGACGGCGTCCGTGGACGTGGCGGTGACCGTCGTCCCAGAGACCTCATGGCGCAGGCGCAGCTTCCCATTCGTGAGGATGGCCAACTCGTAGCTGCCCGCCCCCGTGTCGGATTGTTTGCGCAGCAGCGTCAACGGCGTGGCCCGTCCAATCGCCGTCGGCTGGACCCAGAGCTCCAGCGTGTACTTCCTGCCCTTGAAGGCGAGCGCCGGTGAGGCGGGGATGCGCACGAAGTCGTCCGTGCCGTCGAACGACAGCGCTGCCTCGGCGAAGTCGCGCTCCGGCAGGAGCGGCACCAGCTCCTCGTCCGTGAAGGGGCAGGTCCCTGGGGTGCGCTCCAGGACGGCGCCCTGATATCTCGGGTCGGGACTGGTGTAGAGCAGCGAGCCCTGCGTGTTGAACAGCCCGTCCTCGGCCTGCTCCACGTTGAAGGTGTCGATGCGCTTGGACACGTCGTTGAGGCAGAAGAACTGCCAGCGGCACAGGCCGGCGATTTGCGTGGGCAGCAGGGTGACGGCGAAGCGCCCCTTCGTGGCATTGCGGATGAACGACAGCTCCTGGGTCGGCTCATGGAAGGGTCTGCCATCCATGTCCTCGGTGCCCAGGGTGTCCGTCTGGCTGGCGGGGAGCGTCCTGTGCCGGCTGCGGCGATAACGGACCTCCATGCAGGGCCGGAGCTCCGAGCCGGACAGCACGAAGCGGTCGCACAGCACGGTATCGCGCGTCAGCGGAACCTTGGAGCCGTCCTCCGCGCGCACGTAGTCCACGCGAGAGCGGTCCGCCGAGGACCCACCCTCGCTGAGCGCGAACACCGCGTCCGGGTGCACCTCATGGATGGCCTGACGGAAGAGGAAGATGTGCTTGCCATCCGAGAGGACCTGGAACGGAACGGCCCCCGTGGTGAGTCGGGCGGTGGTGGAGAGGAAGGTGTCCATCTCCTCGGCGGACAGGTCCTCGGAGGTCTCCTCGCGTCCTCCCTTCTTGACGACGGGCATGCGCGTGGCGCCCGCCGTCGCGAAGCCGACCTCTTCGATTTCAGAGGGGAAGCGAAGGACGGAGGGCTCCTCGCTCCAGTAGTTGACGTCGAGTTCGCCTCGGGCCTCGTCGGGAGTGTCGAGCGCGAGCACGGAATAGTGGATGACCCGTTGCGCATCGAGGGCGAAGGAGACCACGGTGCCGTTATGCCGGACCATGGTGGTGAAGTAATAGGTTTGGTCGACATACGTCTTCATCAAACGTTGGTCTGGCATGAGCTGGGTTCCTGAAGACGCGCGTCCGCGAGCGTCGGCGCGCGCTCCTGATGTGATGGCGGATGTGGGGTGCTGAAGTCAGCGCATGAGCACGCATCGTGCCGACGTCCGCCGCGCGGTATCCGTGCCAATCAATTGCGCGCGAACACGGTACGACGAAGCGCTGACACGTCAGCGTGAGCGGCGTGTTCGTGTTCGCGAATCACTGACACGTCAGCGTGAATGACGTGACGCGAGCGCCGTCGATGCGCGTTGCCCCGGGTCTGGAAAGGCCCTCCAGGCGAGGCAATGACACCCATGGATGGAGCGTGTCTGTCTCAGGCGAGGACTACTCGCCAGGCAGAGTCACCGCGTACCGCGTGAGGTCCTGCGGCGTGTTCACGTTCACCAGCGAGCGCAGCGACGGGTCCACTGCGCGCAGCGTGGACTCGGGCAGCAGTCGCGCGCGGAAGCGTGAGAGGAGCTGACGCAGGGACGGGTCTTCGGACAACGTGGCGCGCCAGACCCGCGCGAGCGCGGCGCGGTACACGGCCAGAAGGGGCTCCACGCGTCCGCCCGCCTCGAAGCACACCGCGTCCACGTCGTCACCGCGCGCGTCGAGCAACACGCGCAGGACATCGGGCGAGATGAACGGCATGTCACACGCCACCGCCACCACCCAGGGAGTCCGCGCCGCGGACAGCGCCGCGTGGACTCCACCGGGTGCGCCCTTGTCCGGCACCACATCCGCCACGGTGCGCAGCGCATAACGCGCGTAGGGTTCCGGCGAGTTGGCGACGAGGAGCACCTCTCCGAAGAGGGGCGTCAGCGCGAGCATGCGCGCCAGCACGGTGCGGCCTTCGACTTCCAGCAGGCCCTTGGGCACGCCGGAGAGGCGACGCCCCTGGCCTCCCGCGATGATGGCGAGCGTCACGTCCGGATACGCGGTGTCCATGGCTCGTGTCTCGCTCTCCCCTGGAACGTCGGCACTTGCCCCCGGCCGCGTGCGACGCCACACGTTCCATCCCGAGTGCCGTGAAACACGCACTCACGAGAGCCTTCACGGGAGAATGCCACACCTCGCGCGGAGAGGTGAGCGAGGCCCCACACTTCGAGCCCACCGCGGGAGTAACGCGGCGAGTCCACGTGGTGCATCCGCGCACGGGGGCCTGTGCATCGGGGACAGGTCGCGGGTCCGCATCAAGCGCGTTCATGAAGTGGATCCACGTGACGGGGTTCGCGGCGGGGCGGCCAGCAAGCGCGTTCATGAAGCGGACCACGTGACGGGGTTCGCGGCGGGGGCGGCCACTCGCCGCTCCAGGCCCCGGCCCACCACCCAGGACAGCAGCCGAACAGACGGCCTCCGGTCCCATGGACAACCGCCAGGGCGCACAGCGTAGTCTGCGCGCTCCCGATGCCGCTCACGTCCCTCTCCGCCGCCCGGCAGGCCGCGCTTGAAGCCCTCGCTCCGGCGGCTTCCGAGCCCGTGCCCCTGCTCGACGCCCATGGCCGCTTCCTCGCCACGGACGTCCGGGCGTCGCGCGCGCTGCCGGGCTGCGACAACTCCGCCATGGATGGCTGGGCCGTGCGCGCGGAGGAGACTCGCGGTGCCAATCGTGACCACCCCGCTCGGCTGCGCGTCATCGACACCATCTACGCGGGGGCCCTGCCCGCTCGCGCGCTCCAGCCAGGAGAGGCCGCGCGCATCTTCACTGGTGCCCCCATTCCCTCGGGTGCCGATGCCGTCGTGCGCCAGGAGGCGGCGCGCGCGGCGGATGACGGCCTCACGGTGGACCTCTTCATCAGCGTGCCTCCCGGAAACGACATCCGGCGCACGGGCGAGGAGGTCCTCGCGGGCGCGCCGCTGTTTCGCGCGGGCCAGTGCGTGAATGCCTCGGTGCTCGGCATGCTCGCATCCCAGGGGGAGACCACCGTCAGCGTGCGCCCGGCGCCGCGGGTGGCGGTGCTCGCCACGGGCGATGAGCTCGTGCGTCCTGGTGAGCTCGCGCTCGCGCATCAAGTCTATGAGAGCAACCTGGTCCTGGTCGCGGCGCTCGCGCGTGAAGCTGGCGCCCGGGTGCTCCACATGGACCGGGCCCGTGATGACGAGGAGGCCTTGCGCGAGGCATTGACGCGGCTCGCGCCCCAGGTCGACGTGCTCATCACCACGGGCGGTGCCTCGGTGGGAGACAAGGACCATGTGAAGCGCGTGCTCGTCGCGATGGGCGCGCGCTTCTTCGTCGACGGTGTGGCCTTGAAGCCAGGCAAGCCCGTGGCGGTCGCGCGCCTGGGCACCACCGCCATCGTCGTGTTGCCGGGCAACCCGGGTGCGGCCACGGTCGCCTTCGACCAGCTCGCGAGGCCGCTGTTGCTCAAGCATCAGGGCGTGCTCGAAACGCGTCGCCGCGTCCGTGCGCGCCTGTCGGAGGCTCGCCACAAGCAGGCCGGGCTCACCTATCTCATCACCGCCACGCTGGAGTACGGCGACGACGGCCTCCGCGCGCTGCTGCGTCCCCAAGGCGCCGGACAGATTCTCCAGAACGTCCAGGCAGACGGCTGGGCCGTCCTCCCTCCGGGCCGCGCCGACTTCAACGAGAACGACCTCGTCGAGGTGGAACTGTTCGACCGTCCCCACCACCATGCGGTGGACGCAGCCTCGGACATCACGCCATGAGCCGTGTGCCCGCCCTCAGCGCCGTCGAGATGTTCGGCTGCCTCGGACGCCGCGCAATGAGCGACGTGCCCGCCCTCAGCGCCGTCGAGCCATTCGACCGCCACCACCACACGGTGGACGCCGCGCCATGAGCCGCGTGCCTGCTCTCAGCATCGTCGGCTGGTCCGGCGCGGGGAAGACGACCCTCCTCACGCGCCTGCTCCCACTGCTCGCCGCTCGCGGCCTGCGCGTCGCCGCCGTGAAGCACTCCTCGGACGCGCACGCGCTCCACCGCGCCGGCAGCGACACCGCCCGCTTCCAGGAGTCCGGCGCGCACCTCACCGGCTTCGCCACCCCCTCGGGCGTGCAGCTCACCACCGCCGCCGTCCCCACGGAGGCCCTGCCCGAGCTCCTCACCCGCCTCGCGGGCACGCTGGACCTCGTCCTCGTGGAAGGTTGGAAGGACGGCCCTCTCCCCAAGCTGGAGGTGTGGCGCGAGGGACTCGGCCCGCCGCTCGCCACCTCCCGACCGGACGTCTTCGCGCTCGTCACCGACGCACTCTCATCCAGCCCCTCCGCCGCGCGCCTGCTCTCCCCGCTCGACACGGACACCATCGCGGACGCCCTCCTCGAACACCTGCGCCCTCCCCGCCGCGCGCCCCTGCCTCCCGTGGATGCACGAGGTGTAGGCACCCGCCCCGTGCAACGGTGGAACGGCGCCACCCTCCTGCCCGCCGAGGACGACTCCGTCGCCGTCGAGGAGCCGCTTGAGCTGCGCATCAACGGCGATGCCCTGGCCACCACCATGCGGACCCCCGGACACGACCGCGAGCTGGCCGTGGGCTTCCTCCTGGCCGAAGGCCTCATCCGAAGCGCGGAGGACCTGGGCACCCTCGCCCACTGCGGCCGGCCAGGCGAAGAAGGCTGGGGCAATGTGCTCGAAGTCACTCCCGCCCCTGGAGTCATCATTGACTCCGAACCCATCCGAGCCACCCGCCGAGGCACGCTCACCACCTCGGCCTGTGGCGTCTGCGGGCGGCGCAGCGTGGACGACCTGCTCTCCCGCTGTGTCACCCTCGCCCCAGGCCCCAGGCTCCCACCGGATGTCGTCGCCCGCGCCACCGAGCGCCTCCGTGACGTCCAGCGCAACTTCGCCCGAACCGGAGGAGTCCACGCCGCCGCCGCCCTCGATGCGGAGGGCCAACTGCTCGCCTCCTTCGAGGACGTGGGCCGCCACAACGCCGTCGACAAGGTGGTGGGCGCCCTCGTGCTGTCCCGGGCCATCCGCGCGGGCCTCGCGCCCCCTACTGCCTTGACGCGTCAGCCCACGGTGCTCGCGGTCAGCGGACGCGTCAGCTTCGAAATCGTCCAGAAGGCCGTCATGGCCAGAATCCCAATCGTTGCGGGCGTTTCCGCGGCCAGCACGCTAGCCATCGACCTGGCCCTGCGTTCCAACGTGACGCTCGCCACGTTCGTCCGGAACGGCCGCTTCAACGTCTACACCCACCCGGAACGGCTGGAAATCGGCTAACCCCTTGAAACTCCTGACTCGCACAGCCATGCATCCACCCCTGTCATCAGCGCCGTACTCTCCGCGTCAGACCGGCACCGTAGATGCAAAGTCTCCAGGGCCGCGCTTTCCGGCGGGGGAAGCGAAGGGGTGGCTTCCGGTGTTCGCTGGGACCCCATCAGGTACGACGCGAGTCGCATGATCCAAAGATTTCACACGACTTCACGTCTTACTGACCGTGCGGGGGGTTGCAACGCGCCGCACAAGCATGGCAAAAAGCAGTTCTTTCCGACTTGAAGATTTTCAGCCTCAACGGCATCCTCTACCGGAACTGAACACTCAGCGAGCGGTAGAGGGGGGTGGACACGATGAGCAGCGCAAGTACTGGTGCGGCGGTCGGTGCTCCTGGGTCGGCATCCGCTCAGGGCAACATCATGGGGGTCGCGGAGGAGCTGGTTCCCGGGCCGAAGCTGGCGCCCGGCTTCGCGGCGAAGCTCAACCTCACGGTAGACCTGGTCCTGATGTCGGTGGTGCTGGCTGCCTCCGCGTGGATGGACGGCCTGCTGATGGCGCAGCCCGGCTGGCTGTTGCCCGCCCTGGTCTTCACCTCCCTCATCGTGTGGATCATCACCGGCACCGCGCTGTGTTTGTACGACTCGCGCTTCGCCGAGCGCAGCAAGCTGGACCACGTGGCCCTGGTGTCGGTGACGACGCTGGCCGTCGTCACGGTGCTGGCCGTGGTGCACCTGTCCCTGCCGGAGACGATGAAGGTCCCCGGCCTCGCCCCCCTGCTCATCGTGTTCTGGCCGGTGGCGCTGCTGCTCCGGCTGTTCGTCTTCCGCTCGGTGGCCTCGCAGGAGCGCCCCACGGACACCGTGGTCATCGTCGGCACGGGCGCCATGGGCCGCTACTCCGGCGAGGACCTGGCGCGCCGCGGTCGCCGCCAGCTCATCGGCTTCGTGCGCTTCCACGACGATACGGGCTCCATCGGTGAGCTGCCCGCCAAGGTGCTCGGCACGGTGGATGACCTGGAGCACATCCTGCGCAACACCGCCGTGGACGAAGTCTACATCGCCGGCAACACGCTCAAGCAGGGCGAGGCGATGCAGGCGTCCATCAAGCTGGCCGAGCGCTTCGGCGTCCCCTTCGCGCTGCCCGCGCACAGCTTCCGTCTGGACCGCGCGCGTCCGGTGGACAGCCGCGCCGTGGCGGACGGCTTCCTGCACTTCGCGGCGGTGAGCCCCAAGCCGCACCAGATGGCGATGAAGCGCCTGTTCGACATCTGCGTGTCCGCCGTCGCGCTGTGGATGCTCCTGCCGCTCTTGGGCTTCGTGGCGCTCGTGGTGAAGCTCACGTCGAAGGGCCCCATCTTCTTCAAGCAGTACCGCGTCGGGCAGAACGGCAAGCCGTTCTACATGCTCAAGTTCCGCTCCATGGTGGTGAACGCGGAGGAGCTGAAGGAGAAGCTGGCCGCGCAGAACGAGCAGTCCGGCCCCGTCTTCAAGATGAAGAACGACCCGCGAATCACGGGCATCGGCCGCTTCATCCGCAAGTTCTCCATCGACGAGCTGCCCCAGTTCATCAACGTGCTGCGCGGCGAGATGAGCATCGTCGGCCCGCGCCCGCCCGTGCCCAACGAGGTGGCCAAGTACGAGACGTGGCAGCGCCGCCGGCTGTCGGTGCGCCCGGGCCTCACCTGCATCTGGCAGGTCTCCGGTCGCAACCAGATTTCGTTCGAGGAGTGGATGTACCTGGACATGCAGTACATCGACCACTGGACCCTCACGAGCGACCTGCGCCTCTTGCTCCAGACGGTGCCCGTGGTGATTACGGGGCGCGGGGCCAGCTAGGCTTCCAGGCGGCCTGACTTCCTCGGGGGCGGCATTGACGTGCCGCCCCCGCTCGTCTTCTATGCACTCGGGCTGTCCGGCCAATTGCCGGGAGGCCCGCTCCCACCGTGACGACCCACAGCGAATCCAATCAGCATGACGCCCAGGAGCGTGAGCGCTCCCACGAGGCGATGGGCGCGGTGCGCAACGGCCTTCAGCTCGGCGGTTCGCTGCTGGTGACGTACGCCATCGCCTTCGGCATCCGGCCCCTGCTGACGCACTACATGTCCCCGGAGGCCTTCGGGCGCTTCAACTGGGCGGACAGCTTCTCGGCCATCTTCTTCATCGCCACCAATCTCGGCCTGGAGATGTACATCCGCAAGGAGGTGTCGCGCCGGCCCGAGCACGCCAGCGACTTCTTCGGCGCCTCCATGCTGGTGCGGCTGGTGCTCACCGGTGTCCTCATGGGCGCGCTCGCGCTCGTCATGGGCTACCGGGACGACCCGCCGGAGATGCGCGCGCTCGTCTACGTCTTCGGCGTCGCGCAGCTGCTCGTCATGTGCAACGCGTCCATGGCGGCGCTGCTGCACGCCAAGGGCAAGGTCGCGGGGCTGTCCATCTCCAACGTCGTCACCAAGGTGGTGTGGGGCGGCGGACTGCTCGCGGTCGGCGTGCTGGGTCTGCCCCTGCCGTGGCTCGCGGTGCCGGTCGTCGCGTCGGAGGCCATCAAGCTGGCCATCGGCTGGCACCTGGCGCGCCAGCACATGGGCCTGGTGTTCCGCGTCGACTTCCCCGCCACGTGGCGGGTGTTCAAGGCGGGCCTGCCCTACTTCCTCACCGCCGCGGCGCTCGCGACGAACGGGCGGCTGGACATCATGATTCTGGGGATGCTCGGCAACCACGAGGAGGTCGGCTGGTACAGCGCCGCGTGGAGCATCTCCAACGTCACCTTCGCCCTCAACCCCGTCATGGGCTGGGTGCTGCTGCCGCTGATGTCCCGCGCCGCCGCGCGCTCCGAGGACGAGGTCAGCGCCATCGCCCGCCGCGCGCTGGAGGGCACGCTCGCCGTCACCGTCCCCATGATGATGCTCATCGTCATGGGCGCGCCCCTGTGGATTGGCCTGCTGGGCAAGGACTACTCGCTGGCGGTGAACCTCCTGCGGCTCCAGTCGCCCCTGTTCGTCCTGGCCTTCGTGACGATGACGTGCGGCGCCTGGCTCACCATGACGAACCGCGAGTGGTGGGTGACGGGCACCAGCATCTTCGGAAGCCTGCTGCTCAACCCGCTGCTCAACCTGATGCTGGTGCCCCGCCTGCACGCGGCCTACGGCGACGGCGGCGGCGCGGCGGGCACGGCCATCTCCCTGCTGCTCATGGAGGTGGTCATCACCATCATCATGCTCGGCCGCATGGGCCGCTCCGCGGTGGACCGCCGACTGCTCGTCATGGTGGCCAAGACGGCGGTGGTCTGCGTGGTCGTCGTCGCGTTGGACCGGACGGTGCTCTACTCGCTTGCGGACTGGCCCCGGCTGGGCGTGGAGGCCGCGCTGTACGTCTTCGGCGTGCTGGCGCTCGGCGCGATACGGCCGGGTGAAGTCCTGGCGGTGGTGAAGCTGGCGCGCCGCCGTGGCAACCCCGAACCGGAGCCGGCCGTCATCGCCGTCGTCCCCACCCCGTAGAGGAAACCGTCAGAGCCCATGTCGTCCCTGCCCCGCACCCATCGCCCCGCGCTCCACCTCCCGCCGCGCGTCCTCGCGTGCGCCGTGCTGCTGCTCGTGGCCTCCGCGTGCAGCGGGCTGGGCAAGTACACCTGGGTGGACGAGTACCAGGAGAAGCCGCCCCCGCTCGACGCGAGCTACCGCATCGCCGCCGGGGACCTGCTCAACATCCGCGTGTGGAACCAGGAGTCGCTCACCACGCAGGCGCGCGTGCGAGACGACGGGCGCATCAGCCTGCTCTTCCTGGACGACGTGGAGGCCGCGGGCCACAGCCCGGCCATGCTGTCGCAGCAAATCCAGACGCGGCTGAAGGACTACATCAACCACCCCGTCGTCACCGTGGCGCTGGAGATGGCGCGCCCCATCAAGGTGACCATGGTGGGGGAAATCAACCGCATCGGCCCGCTGGAAATCGACGTGGGCGCAAGCCTCCTGCAGGCCCTGGCCGGCGCGGGCGGCTTCACCGAGTACGCGCACCAGGACCGCATCTTCGTCATGCGTCACGAGGACGGACAGGGCCCGCTGCGCATCCGCTTCCGCTACCAGGACCTCATCCACGCCGAGGGGCGCGCGCCGACATTCCGGCTGCGTCCTGGTGACGTGGTGGTGGTGGAGTAGGTCGTGCTGGGGGCGGCGCTCACCGCGATGTGGCTGGAGGTCTCCTCCACCGCCATCACCTACACCGCGTCCATGCGGGTGGACTCGCGCGTGCGCTCCAACGAGGACGTCGCCCAGGACGCGCCCTCCATCGCCGGTGACACCGACTTCACGCCCATCATCGGACTGGAGCGGCGCGAGGGGAACACCACCCTCCAGTTGGACTACGCCCCGCGCATCAGCCTGCGCGAGGTCACCGCCGAGGCGCGCACCGAAGTGCAGCACGTGGGCCGCTTCGCCGCCCTCTGGCGTCCCGAGCGCGGCCTGTCCTTCCGGCTGAGCGAGGAGCTGGTGGTGGGCAGCGTCAACCTGCTCACCACGGACGCGCTGCCCATCTTCGAGCCGGACCCGATAGACCCGGACGGCCCGCTGCGCCCGCCCGTGGGCGGCGGTCCGCTCCAGCCGCTCCCGGAAGCCGACACCGTCCACTTCCTCTCGTCCGCCACCTCGCTCACCGGCGAGACGAGCTGGCTGGGACGGCGCTGGCAGTTGTCCGCCACCACCGGCTTCTCCGTCAGCGGCGGCCTGGACGGCCCGGCCCGCGAAGCGGTGCCCCTGCAGTACGGCCCGCGCCTGGACACGTCGCTGAGCCACGCGCTGTCCTCGCTCAGCGCGCTGACGACGTCCGCCGCCGTCACGCACGCGCGCTTCTCCACCGGCGCCAACAACACCGTCGTGACGCTGACGGAGAGCTGGACGCGGCGGATGACGCGCAGGACGTCCCTGGAGGCCGGCGCCGGGGCCAGCATCGTCCGCTCCCTGACAGCGGCCGGAGTCGACCCGGACCCGGAGCCCGGGGGCGAGACGCCCGACACCGGTCCCCGCACGGAGCTGTTGCCCAACCTCACCCTCGCGGTGGGCCACCGCATCCCCTCGCGCACCGCGGACTTCGACGGGCGGGTGGGCGTGCGGGTGTCGCCCTTCACGGACCGGCTGACGGCGCGCGTGTACCCGCGAGCGGACCTCACCGTGACGGGGACGTGGGCCCTGGGACCTCGCGTGCGAGTGTCCACCACGGGCGGCACCGCCTTCGCGGTGGGCGGCGCGACAGGCGACCGGCTGGTGTCCGGCGGCGTCACGGCATCCTGGATTCTCAACAGTTGGATGTCGGTGGATGCCGACACACGAGGGACGTGGAGCCGCTCGCCCGAGCTACCGGCGGCCCGTTTCCAGTGGGCGGCGGCGCTGGGCCTGTCGCTGCGTCAAACTGGTATCCTCTGAGGCTGGACCCATGGCGAAGCTCATCCTGATGTCAGTCCTCTTCCTCACCATCACCCTGCCGGCAATCGCGGCGAGGGATGAGAATCCGATGAGGGGACTGAAGAAGGCCATCCTGTGGGTGATCCTCTTCAACGCGGCATACACCTACGGCGTCATCGTCTGGGTGCCACGGCTCGGCTTCGACTGAGCGTGACTGAGAAGAAAGGCTGACGACGGATGGAGCCCCAACTGCACACGGTTCTCCTGGTGGAGGACGCGCCCTTCTTTCGGAAGATGTTGGGCGACTACCTGCGTGCCATGGGATTCAAGGACGTGGTGGAGCTGCCCAATGGCCAGGCCGCGCTCAAGCACCTGGCGGGCGCATCGCGTCCGGACCTCGTGTGTCTGGACCTGACGCTGCCGGATATCTCCGGCTATGACTTGTGCGAGCACATCCGCCGCACGCCGGGCATGGCGGACGTGCCGGTGCTGGTGGTGAGCGCGCGGGACCTGCCGGAGGACAAGGCGCACGCCGAGGAGGCGGGCGCCAACAGCTACCTGGGCAAGCCCTTCACGCAGGACGAGTTCTCCCGTCGGGTGGGCCAGCTCCTCAAGAGCGCCGCTGCGAGGAGGACGTCGTGACGATGCCGGCCCCCGGGCCTCGGGGTCCGCAGGCCGTTGCTCCCCGCCCGGCGTACACGCCGGAGCGCGTGGAGACGAACGCGCCCTCGGACCTCATTGACTGGGGCTTCGCGATTGACGCGGTCTTCTTCGTGAAGAACGCGGTGCTGCGTCATTGGTTCCTGGCGCTGGTGGTGATGGCGGCGGTGTCGGGGCTGGCGGCGGGCGTCAGCAAAATCATGCCGCGCAAGTACCACGTCGAAACGCGGATGCTGACGCAACGCAACTTCATCATCGCCTCGCTGGCGAACCCGGGCCGCTCCATTCCGGTGGACGCGGACCAGCCCACGCGCGCGGCGTGGGAGATGGTGATGAAGACGGACAACATCAAGGCCGTCGTCCGGGACGCGAAGCTGGTGGAGTACTGGGAGCTGCAGCGCTCGCCCATCAGCAAGCTGAAGGAGACGCTCACGCGCAAGCCGCCGCCGCCCATGTCGGAGGACGACAAGCGCGACGCGCTCACCGCCATGCTGGAGCAGGCCATGCTCGTCATGGTGGAGGGTGGCACGGGCACCGTCACCATCGGCGTGGACTGGAGCGACCCGCAGCTGGCGCTCGACATCGTGATAGCGGCGCAGAAGAACTTCCTGGAGATGCGCCAGGCGGCGGAGATGGGTGCGGTGTCGGAGGCCATCACCATCCTCGACAAGCAGGTGATTGACGAGGCCGAGGGCATCAAACAGGCGATTGCGACGCTGGACGCCACGGTGAAGCGCGTGGAGGCCAAGCGCAAGCGCGACGAGGCCAAGGCGGCGACGCGTGGAGGCCGGAACGCGCAGGCCCAGGCGCAGGCGGGGCTGGGCATCAACACCAACCACCTGCTCGCGCAGATGCGGTTCATGGTGCAGACCAAGCGCCGGGCCATCTCCGACGTGGAGGAGTTCCGCGCGCGGCGGCTGACGGAGCTGCGCAACCAGTTGGCGGAGCAGCGGGTCATCTACTCGCCGCAGCACCCGCTCATCACGGATTTGGAGCAGCGCATCGTCGCGCTGACGGAGGACTCGCCGCAGTTGGTGGCGCTGCGCTCGGAGCTCAACGAGCTCATCAACGAGTACATGCGCAGCGGTGGAGACCCGGGCGAATTGGAGCAGGGGACGACGGGGCCGCTGCTCGGCGCGGGGACGTTCGGCGGGCCGACGACGGCGGACAACCCGGAGGTGTCGGTGGCGGCGGACCGGGTGCGCATGCTGGTGATGCGGCACCAGGAGAAGATGCGGCGGTTGGACCAGGCGAAGACGGAGCTGGAGATTTCGCGCGCGTCGATGAAGCACCGCTTCAGCGTGCTGGCGCCGCCGCAGTTTCCGGAGAAGCCGTCCAAGCCGAAGGTGGAGCTCATCATCGCCGCGGGCGTGGTGGGTGGCATCGGCCTGGGCATCTTCGCGGCGGTGGCGCTGGACATCATCCGTCGGCGCATCCTGGAGAAGTGGCAGGTGGAGCGAATCCTGAAGCTCCCGGTGCTGGCGGAGCTGGAGCGGCGCTGAGGCGCGCTCGGGGGAGAGACTCGTGACGGTGTGGACCTGGGTGGACCTGGCGCTGTGCGTGGCGCTGTTGCCGGTGGCGGTGGCGTGCGGCTACCTGCTGCTGTTGACGCTGCTGTCGTGGCGGCGCGCGGCGCCGGTGCCTCCCGCGCCCACGCGCAAGTTCGACGTGGTGATTCCCTCGCACAACGAGGAGCTGGGCATCGCCCGCACCGTGGCGAACCTGTCCGCGGTGGACTACCCCGCGTCGCTGCGGCGCATCCTCGTCATCGCGGACAACTGCTCGGACGCCACGGCCCAGAAGGCGCGCGAGGCGGGCGCCACGGTGCTGGAGCGGCACGACACGGAGAAGCGCGGCAAGGGCTATGCGCTCGCGCACGCCTTCGAGTTCAGCCAGAAGGACGGCTTCGCGGACGCTGTCGTCGTGGTGGACGCGGACACGGTGGTGTCCCCCAACCTGCTGCACGCGTACGCGCGGCGGCTGGATGACGGCGCTCATGCGGCACAGGCGCACTACGGGGTGATGAACCCGACGGCGTCGTGGCGCACGCGGCTGATGACGATTGCGCTGGGCATGTTCCACAAGGTGCGCTCGTCGGGGCGCGAGGCGATGGGCGTCTCCTGCGGCCTGCGCGGCAACGGCATGTGCTTCACGCACGCGGTGCTGCGCGAGGTGCCGCATGACGCCTTCAGCGTGGTGGAGGATTTGGAGTACGGCATCCGCCTGGGCCGCAAGGGCCACCGCGTGCACTACGCCTGGGAGGCGGAGGTGCAAGGCGAGATGGTCTCCGCGGAGAAGCAGAGCCGCTCGCAGCGCCAGCGCTGGGAGGGTGGGCGCAGCCAGATGCGCAAGCTGCACGGCTGGCCGCTCCTGAAGGACGCGCTGAAGCAGAGGAGCGGGCTGCTGCTCGACTTGTCCATGGACGTGCTGGTGCCGCCCTTGAGCCAGTTGGTGCTCGCGGCGGTGGGCAGCGCGGTGGCGGCGGCGGTGCTGGTGTGGCTGTCGGGTGGCACGGCGGTGTGGGCTTCGGCGCTGGCGGGCTTCGCGTTGATGAGCCTGGGCGCGTACGTGCTGCGCGGCTGGTGGGTGTCCGGCGTGGGGCCTCGCGGCCTGTTGGACCTGGCGTGGGCGCCCGTGTACGTGGTGTGGAAGGTGGGGCTGATGTTGCGCGGCCCCGGCGCGGAGAAGCGCGGCGAGTGGGTGCGCACCTCGCGCGAAGCCGAGCGCCCCTGAGTTGCTGTGGATGCGCCGGGCTCTTTCGGGCCCGGTTCATGCGGAAACCATGATGGAGCCCGGAGCCTCGCGTGCGATGCGAGGCGGGGGTCCTCTGGATGATGGCCACCTCTCGAAACACAGAGGTGGGCCTCGTGAACGCTGTGATTCCTCGGCTGCTGTGTGGACTGCTGGCGCTGTTCGCCTCGCGGGCGCTGGCCCAGAGCAGCACCATCATCGGCACGGTCATCGACGCGCGGAGCCGTCAGCCGGTGCCCGACGTGTTCATCACCGCGACGTCGCCCAATCTCCAAGGCGAACAGACGGTGGTCTCAGATGCCGAGGGCCACTATCGAATCCCTCGGCTTCCTCCGGGTGTGTACCTCCTGCGGTTCGAGCAGGAGGTGTACAAGTCCTTCGCGCGGACCGACGTGCAACTGCGGCTGAACCGAACCATCCGCCTCAACGTCGAGCTGATGCCCAAGTCCCCGGACGAGATGGTGGAGATGCTCAACGCCCCGTGCGAGGTGTACTGCTGCCTGCCCACGGCTGTCGACGTGGACCCGGAGTTCATCAAGCGAATCACCGTCCGCCCGGCCGGGGAGGACGATGCAACGCGCTCTGCTCAGAGAGAGGCGGGCACCGTGACGCAGGAGCCCTCCGTCAAGCGCGCGCCACCCCAGTACAACTTCTCCCCCGCGATGCCCGGTATGTCGATGACACTGCGGCTCCATCCTGTCCCCAGCACCGACACGCCCAGAAGCCCCCGGCGCGGCGAGCCGCTGCCCCGTGCGCGCCCCCTTCGTCATGCACTTCCCAGGGCGTCCGCGAGCCGGGCTGCCACCTCCGTGAAGCAGCCTCACACGACCTGCGCCAGGACCGCTTCGAGTCGTTCGCTCCGGTGAAGGCCGTGCCGAACCCCCTGTCGAAACACCGAGGTGGACCTCCGTGAACTCCGTCACGTCTCGGCTGCTGTGTGGCCTCCTGGGGCTGTTCGCCTCGCAGGCGCTCGCCCAGAGCAGCGCATTGGTCGGCACGGTCGTCAACGCACAGAGCCTTCAGCCCATGGCCGATGTGGTGGTCACCGTGACGTCTCCTGAGTTCCCGGGTGACCTGGTCGTGCGCACCGACGCCCAAGGCACCTATCGCGTCCCCGAGCTCTCGCCCGGCGTTTACACCCTGGTGTTCGAGAAGGAGCCGTACCAGCCCTTCATGCGCGACGACGTGCGACTGCGACTGAACCGCACCCTCCGCGTCAACGTCGCGCTGCCGCTCGTACGCATCGACGAACCGGTGGAGGTCATCGGCAAACCACCCCTCATCGACGATGGAGCAGGGAACACGTGCCTCACCATCAACGAGGAGTTCGTCAAGTGCGGCACCGCACTCCGCCCGGTCGCGAGAGGCAAGAGCAAGGATTCCGACGCATCCAGGTCCGAGCCCGAAGCCGTGACAGTGGAGCCCTCCGTCAGGCGCGCGTCACCCCGGTACAACCTCTCCCCCACCATGCCCGGCATGTCGATGACGCTCCGGCTCCATCCCGTCCCCTCGGAAGAAGCTCTCGGGAGCCCCCGGCGCGGCGCGCCGCCGAGCCGCGCTTCTCCCAGCTCGGGCTCAGAGGCGCCTGTTCCGGAGTCGAGCCTGGATACAGCCCCTGTCGACCTGGAGTTCATCCGGCGGATTGCCGTCACTCACACACGAGCCCAGCAAGAACAAGGCGCACGGTTCATCGGCACCACCCCAGAGGCGATTCCCTGCCCACCGGCCTCCGCCAACGTGCCGAACCTGCACTACGGAATGACTCGTGACGGCATGGTCCTTACCCACCACACGAGGTGGATGTGTCTGGAGCAGGGGCGCCGCGGTGGCAGAACCTATGAGAGCGTGGCCCGTTGCTGTTGAGGGCCACGTAACGCCCGGATACACGTGCGACCGACGGCAATCCATCCCGCCTACACCGGCCAGCAGCCTCGCTAGTTCGGCTTGTCGCTCACGCGGAGGAGCGACACGCGACCATCCGGGATGAGCGACACCGAGAAGACATGGGTGTCAGCGCCGAAGCGCACCAGGTACGTGTAGACGCGGTCATCCCCCACCACCTCGCGCTGGGCCAGCACCAGCGGCCCCGCGGGCCCCAGGCGCTTGAGCAGCTCCTTGAAGTGCGGCAGCGCCTGGTCGACGAGCCACTTCGGGGCATACGCGAAGCGGGCGCGGTCCACCGTCCCTGCGCGCACCTCCTCGAGCAACGTCGTGAGCTGGGCGGTGACCTGGGGCTCACCGTCCTCGATGGGCGCGAGCTTCGGCACGGCGAGCGCGGGGTTGACGAGGGCGGCGATGCCCTCCGCGAACTTCGCGGGGCTGGCCCGGTCCGTGTTGGCCAGCACGATGATGGACAGCGAGTCTCCGAGGAAGCGGGAGTAGATGGCACGGAAGCCCTGCCATGCACCGCCATGCTGATGCAGGGGCTTGCCGTTGCGCTCCAGCACCTGCCAGCCAAAACCATACGGCTGGGCGGCACCGCTGTTGAGCCGTGTGGGGGACAGGATTTCGCGCCAGCTCTCCTCGCTCAACAGGGAGCGTTTCTGCACGGCGGCGTCCCACGCAATCAGGTCCTTCACGGTGAAATAGAGCGCCCCATCTCCGGTGGTGTTGAGGGACTGGGAGACCCAGGTCTGGTGCTTCGGCTCGCCGCCCACCAGTCGATAGCCGGAGGAGCGATTGGGGATGACATCGTCCTCGCTGATGCCACGCGCCGTCTTCATACCCGCGGGCTTGAAGACCTTCTCTCCGAGGACATCAACATAGGGCTTCCCCGCGACGCGATTCACCAGGATGCCCAAGAGGACATAGCCGGAGTTGCTGTAGCTCCACCGCACGCCGGCCGGGAAGTCGAGGGGCAGCGCGTAGATGAACCGGGCGAACTCCTCGTCCGTGTAGTCCTTCCGCTCGTCGATTTGTCCCTCCAGGTCCTGGATGCCAGAGGTGTGATTCAGCAGGTGACGCACGGTGATGGGCGCCCAGGTGGCGGGAGCATCCGGGAAGTACTTCGTGATGGGGTCCGACAGCGAAATCTTGCCCGCCTCCACCTGGGCCATCACCGCCATCGCGGTGAACATCTTCCCCACGGAGCCCGACTGGAAGAGCGTGTCCGGCCCCACGGGGACGCGGTGCTCCAGGTTCGCGGAGCCATAGCCCTTCGCCAGCACGACGCGCCCATGCTGCACGACGCCCACCGCGAGCCCCACCACGCCCTGCCGCTTCTGCTCCGCGCGGACGAACGCGTCGATGCGCTCACGCAGCGAGCCCTGGGCCACCGCGGGCCCCGCTGTGAGCAGGCCACAGAGGAAGACGACGAACGCCGACAAGGACCGTGGACGACTCCGCATGAGAGCTCCCGTCACCGAAAGGACACCGCAAGAGAGCATCCACGGCATCACCCGTGAAGCCTCGATGCGGACACCCAGACAGGTCCTTGCCGCGTGAGGGTTGTTCGGAATGACCCATGACCCAAAGATGATGAAGCCACGAGGCGCGCGTGCGATTCGCCAGGCGCGGTTCTCGGACGATGGCCGCCTCTCGAAGCGCCGAGGTGGACATCATGAAGCTCTTCAATCGCGGTGTGCTGTGTGGCCTGCTGCTGCTGTTCGCCCTGCCCGCGGTGGCACAGGTGGCCACGGGCACCCTCATCGGCACGGTCATCGATTCACGGAGCCATAAGCCCGTCGTCGACGTGAAGGTGACCGGGACCTCGCCACAGCAGCCGGGGTCTTGGGTTGCGGTGACCGACACCTGGGGCAGCTACCGGATGACGACGCTGCCTCCGGGCGTCTACACGCTGCGCTTCGCGGGCAAGCAGTTTCATCCCGGCATCCGACACCAGGTTCGCGTCAAGGCAGGGCGCATCCAACGTGCCGACGCGAGCCTGCTCCCCGAGGACTCTCGCGGCGAGGGTGTGGAGGTCGTCAGCACGGCACCTCCCAGCACGCGGCAAATCATCGACGTGGGAAGCACGATGACGGGCGTCAGCATGAGCGAGGAGTTCGTCAAGCGCATCGCCGTCGCTCGACCCGGAGCACGGGGCGGCCCCTCTCGTTCCCATGCGTCGAACACGAGCAACGAGGAGTACGGCGTCCCCGTCGCCAACCCCGGCCCCATCTCTCCCAACATCCCGAACACGAGCTACGGCATCGGCCCCGCTGGCCTCGTCGAGTCCCGTCGCGCCTACGGCGTCAACGGCCCACCTCCGGCCACGCGCGTCGGCCACGCATCTGTCCCCACGCCTCCAGCGGCCACGCCCGTCGGCCCTGCCTCCGTCCCCACGCCTCCGGTGGCTACGACCGTCACCCTTGCCGTTCCGGTGAGCCCGGCACCCGAGGCCCCCGCGACCCTCATCCCGCCCAACGGCGCCCGATTCCTCGACATGTACTTCAAGGGCCACGGGGTGAACCCCACGGTGAACACGGAGGAGGAGCGCTTCTCCACCTTCTCCGTGGACACGGACACGGCCTCGTACACGCTGACTCGCGCGTACCTGGAGCGCCAGGCCCTGCCGGACGAACAGGGCGTGCGCGTGGAGGAGTTCGTCAACACCTTCGACTATGGCTACGCGGACGCGAAGGACGCGCCGTTCGGCATCCACGTGGAGGGCTTTCCCTCTCCCGTGCGCAAGGGCTACCAGGTGGTACGCATCGGCGTGAAGGCACGCGAGGTCAGCGACGCGCAGCGCATGCCGAGCCACCTCGTCTTCGTCATCGACGTGTCCGGCTCGATGGACCTGGAGAACCGGCTCGGGCTGGTGAAGCGCGCGCTGCGGATGCTGGTGGAGGAACTGGATGAGCGCGACTTCGTGTCCATCGTCGTCTACGGCTCACAGGCGCGTCAGGTGCTCGCGCCCACGAGCGCGACGCAGCAGGACCGACTGCTCGCGGCCATCGACGGGCTCTACAGCGAGGGCTCCACCAACGCCCAGGAGGGGCTGGAGCTGGGCTATCGAATCGCCTCGGAGCACCGCCTGAAGGGAGGCATCAACCGCGTCATCCTCTGCTCGGACGGCGTGGCCAACGTCGGCGTCTCCGACGCGGACGGCCTCTGGGCGAAGGTGAAGGACTTCGCCGCGCAGGGCATCACCCTGTCCACCGTGGGCTTCGGCATGGGCAACTACAACGACGCGCTGATGGAGCGCCTGTCCCACGTCGGCGAGGGCAACTACGCCTACGTGGATGGCCTGAAGGAGGCGCACCGCATATTCGTGCAGAACCTCACCGGCACGCTCCAGGTGGTGGCCAAGGACGTGAAGCTCCAGGTGGAGTTCGACCCGAAGGACGTGTCCCTCTACCGACTGCTCGGGTACGAGAACCGGATGCTGACGAAGCAGGCGTTCCGCGATGACCGCGTGGACGCGGGCGAAGTGGGCGCGGGCCACTCCGTCACCGCGCTCTACGAGGTGAAGCCGCGCGAGGGCGCGTCGAACCTGGGCACGCTGCGCATCCGCTACAAGGCGCCGGAGGGTGGGGACTCGAAGGAGCTGGAGACGAAGCTGCCCGTCACCGCGCTGCGGTCCTCCTTCGCCAGGGCCGAACCGACGACGCGACTGGCTTATGTGGCCGCGGCCTTCGCGGAGAAGCTCCGAGGCTCCTACTGGACGCGCCCTCTGACATACGACGCGCTGCTGGAGCTATGGCAAGGCGTGGGCGTGGCCCTGAAGGAGCGAGAGGACGTGAGCGAGCTGGGTGACCTCATCCGCAAGGCCTCCGCGCTGGACCAGCGAGAGGACCGCTTCGAGTCACTCGCCCCCTTGAAGAGCATGGACTACGACCAGGCGCCCTCAGTGCTCTAACGCTCCCGTGCGCGCAACTCCAGGTAGCGACGGATGAGCTTGAGACGGGCGCGCTCGAACAGCGCCCCGTCGTCGGGGATGGCCCACGCGTGGGGGATGAGCTGCTCGGCGACCCGCCTCGCGAACGCGGGGTCTCCCGCGTCACTCACCCGCTTCAGCCACTCGGAGTCCTGGAGTCCCTGGCGGATGAGCTTCAGCCGGATGGAGGGCAACGGCACGTCCGTGGTGCCTCCGATGATGGACGTCAGCCCTGGATAGAAGAGCGTGCCGTCCCCATTGCCGTTGAAGCGGAACTGCGTGGTCCATGCCGTCGAGAGCAGTCCCACCGTCTGGTAGTACAGCTCGCCGGTGGCTCCCATGCGGAAGGTCAGCCACTGCATGCCCCGCGCCTTCGCCGCTGAGCGGTCCACCATGTACGAGGGCCAACCCTGCCCCGGCTGGTTCTCCGGGGGCGGCGGCTCACCCTCCACACATCCGTGGCTCATGCAACTCTGATACAACCACAGCTCGCGATTCGGCCGGGCCAGGAAGGCGTCGTACTTCGGCCGCTGGTTGCCCTCGTACGGGGGCTGAGTCCCGTCGATGAAGTTCACCAGGACGCTGAGGATGTCGATGTCCTCGAGGAGCCCGTGTGACTCCGTCTCCGTCACGGTGGCGGTGAGGAACGTGCGCAGGTCCGGGGCCGCTGAGCGCGCGAGTCGGGCCCGCTCCGCGACGGCCTCCCACGTCGTTCCATAGGGCGGCTCGTCGCCCACGTAATCAAAGGAGCGGCGCAGCCAGCCTCGGGCGCGGGCTTCGTCCTGGAAGTCCGCGAGGTCCGGCGCGGTGGCGGGCCCGAGGTACTGGAGGCTCGTCATGCGCGCACCGGGCAGCGGGTTGGGCGCCGAGCCATCGAGGAACGGGCCCCAGCGCGCGTCGAAGGTGTCGTAGTCCGGCAGGTCCCACGTGGGCTGCTCGGGGAGGCGGGGGAACGCGCTCGCCAGGGTGAACCGGTGGGACAGTGCGAGCCGGTGGAACTGCTTGAGCAGGTGCACCTGCGTGTCCACGGGACAGCTCGGGTTGCCGGTGAAGGCGCGGCAGACGTGGGGTGGCCACAAGAGGAAGGCCGTGCGCAGGGGAGACGTGCTGGCCAGGGTGGCGTCCACCACGGTGACGCGGACCTTCAGGGACTCGCGGAAGCCGTGGCCCGTCACCTCGACGAGGCCCAGGTAGTGCCCGGGGCGGGCGTTCTCGGGCACGCGCACATCCACCCAGACGGCTCGAGCCTCCTGGGCGGGGACGTCGAACGGGAAGGCCGAGCGCTGCTCACCGACGACCTCGTCCACGTCGGGAATCAGCCCGTCCGGCCAGCGCCCCGGGCACTACCTGGGCCTCGTCGAGG
>NZ_JABXEM010000099.1:0-35310 GCF_013372595.1 Myxococcus sp. AM011 | reverse complement strand
AGCGGGGGCTCGGTCAGGGGCGGGTGGTGGCGCGCCGCGTGACGTTTGGCGAGGACACGGTGACCTTCACGCCGAGGGCCGGAGAGCCGCTGGAGCTGGCGTGGAGCGAAGTCGCCGCGGTCCTCCGGGCGGCGAGCTCGGTGCGCACCCAGAGCGAGCACAAGGAACAGGCGAGCAAGCTGGATGTGGCCAAGGCCTACGGGCTGGCCATCGCCACGCATGGGCTGGTGATGCCCAAGACGGGCGCGAAGACGGTGCGGCAGGAGACGGAGGAGACGTCTCAGCTCATCTACGTCTTCGCGAGAGATGGCCGGAGCGCGGTGCTGAACGAGCACGGCATGGACTACTCGTGTCTGGGTGCCGCGATGCAGCCCTCGCGCATCGCGAACATGACGATGCTCATGCGGATGCTGTGTGAACGCGCGCCGGAGGCCTTCCACGACGAGCGACTGCTTCGCCTGGGGCGGCGTGCGCTGCCTTTCGTGGTGGCGGACTCGACGCAGATGGCGACGGGGGACGTGTCGGTGCGGCGGGCGAACACGCTCCAGGGTGTGGAGGTGCTCGCCGAGGTGATGCGGGAGGCCGTCATCCAGGGGCTGCTGGGCTGACGGCGCCGCACCTCGTCGACTCTGGATTAGAGCAGGCTGGCGATGTTCAGCGTGCTGGGCCCGCTGATTTGCTGGAGGCCCTCCGGGGTGTAGCAGGCATCCAGGTCCGTGTTGAGGAACTCGGTGGCGCGGACCACTCTCGCTCCGACGAACTTGCCCGCCGTCACCGTGCCGAAATGGAGCAAGGTGGGAAACCATTGTCTGTCCTGACGGGGTTCAAAGCCAGTCAAGGACATAGGCCAGAGGTACAGCGCGGCCGCCAGTCTTTACTCCTGCGGGGCTGGCTTTGCGGGCTCCTCGCCGAGCAGCAATCGTCGGACGATGGGCACGGGCGGGTAGCCGTACGACACCACCTCGTCGTGGAAGCGCTGGAGGGAGAAGTCCTTGCCCCACTGCGCCTTCGCGTCCTCGCGCAGCTCCATCAGCAGCTTCTTGCCCAGCGCGTAGACCAGGTACGTGGGGTCCGACGTTCCCCGGCGAGCCTCGCGCTCCGCGTTCGTCTTCGTCATCAACGCCTCCTCCTCGAACAGCTTCACCGCCTGCTCGTACGTCATGCCGCGCGTGTGCAGGGACAGGCCCGCGACGTAGCGCGCCAGGCGCTGGAGGTAGAGCGCGAGCTGGTTGAGGCGCAGCTTGTCGGCCCCCACGCCCGAGCGTCCACCGTAGCCCTCGTCCAGCATCATCTGCTCGGTGTACAGCCCCCAGCCCTCGGAGAACGAGCCCGAGCCCAAGAGGCGCCGCACCTTGGACTCCACCCGGTTCGTCCAGAGGAACTGCACGTAGTGGCCGGGGTAGGCCTCGTGGATGGAGACGAGCGGCAGCGCATGGTGGTTGTAGAAGCTCATGTGCTGTTCGGTCTGCTCGGCGTTCCACGTCGGGTCCGGCGGCGTCACGTAGTAGTACGCCTCCGTGGCCTGCTTCTCGAACGGGCCGGGCGTGCTCATGCTCGCGAAGGACAGCGAGCGATTGAAGGACGGCGTCTCCGCCACCTGCGCGCGCACTTCGCTGGGCACGGTGATGATGCGCTCACGGATGAGGAACGCTCGAATTTCTTCCAGCGTGGCCGTGGTGCTGGACACCAGCTCCGCGGGCGTCGGGTGCTCCTTGCTCAGCTCCCGGTACACGTCCATGGGCGCCTTGCCGGGCCCCAGTCGACCGGCCACCTCCTTGAACTGGGCCTGCGTGCGCTTCATCTCCGCCTGCCCCCACGTGAGCAGCGAGTCGATGCTCTCCGTCACGCCCTCCTCGTAGAGCAGCTTCTTGCGGTAGGTCTCCTCTCCAATCGCGTAGTTCCCATTGGAGCGGGGCAGCAGGTCCTCCTTCAGGAACTGGATGTACGCGTCGATGGCCGTGAGGCAGCGCGCCTGCTCCTTCTTGAACGCCTCGTTCAGCGCGGCGTCCTTCACCGGCGCGAAGGCCTGGGGCAGCGTCTGTGCGTACAGTGAGCGGGTGCCCTGGGCCTGCTGGAGGGCAATCTCCGTCCACAGCTTCGGGGGATTCTTCAGGGACGTCCGCGCGGCGGCGAACAGGTCCGGCACCTTCGTCATGCGGCTCACGGCCGAGCGCATGCGCTGCTCCAGCGGCGCGAAGTCCCGGTTGATGAGCTGGAACACCGCGTTGGAGGCCTGGCTCAGATACGTGTTGGGGTTGCGCTCCCACGAGCGCACCTCTTCGTGGTCCAGGATGCGCGAGCGGAAGTGGTTCTCGAGGATGTCGTAGTCGGCCCGGTCCAGGGGCGGAAGCGCGCTCCGGTCCACCGCCGTCGGCAGCGCGGCGAGCCGGCCCTTGAGGTACGCGAGGTGTGACGCGCGTTCCTCGGCGGTGAAGCCGCGCAGCTCGCCGTCATACGTGTGGACGCCCGCGGAAGTGGCCGACAGCGGGAGGCGACGGAACTGCTCGTCGAAGTGGGCGTCCACGAAAGCGCGCAGCGCCACCTGGGCCGGCGTGAGCGTCGCGGCGGCCTGGGTGACGGCCGCGGGCGGAGCTTCGCTCTGTGACGGTGGGCGCGACGTGGTGCAGCTCGCGGACAGCAACAGCAACGCGGCGAGGGTGCTCGGGGTGCGCGGCGCGGTCATCGTTCCTCGGCGGGAGAGAGGGGGCGGCGCCGGGAGCCTCGCCGATGCCCTCGCGTGCGACAAGCGCACCCCACGCCTGGCGAAGCTGGAGCCGACCCTCAGTGGCAGTGGGGCGAGGTGTCGACCGCGCGGAAGACGAGCACCGCCGCCGCCACGAGCGGCATTGCCCGACGAAGCAGGAAATCCGAGAGCCGGGGTCGCTTGCTCCACAACCTGGCTTGAAGTTGTGCGCCGAGCAGCGCTGGAAGCCCTCCCAGTGCGAAGGCCCCCATCACCAGTGCGCCACCGCAGAACGAGCCGCTCGCAAGCGCCACGGTGAGCACGCCGTAGAGCAGTCCACACGGCAGCAAGGGCGTCACCGCACCCATTGCGCTCGCGCGACCCGCCCACGAAAACTTTGCGCTCCAGCGCGAGAGGGCGCTCGCCACTCGTGCGAGCCCAGGCAGGGGAGGCAGGCGCTTTCCCAGCTCCAGTGCGGATGCCACCAGCGCCGCCGCCATCAGCCACGGGAGATAGGGACGCGTGGACACGGCGAGCGCGCGAGTCACACCGCCACCCAGTGCGCCCAGCGCGCCGCCCACGAGCGCATACGCCCCGAGGCGAGCGCCCTGATAGGCGAGCAGCGCGCGGCGTCTCTCGGGCCCACGCATCGCCGGCAGCCCCGCGCAGGCGAGCGGTCCGCACATGAGGAAGCAGTGCACGCTGCCCGTGAGCCCCACCGTGAGCGCACCGAGCGCGCCTGTGACGAGTGTCGGAGTCGGAGTCAGCGAGGCCAGCATCAGCGGAACGTCGGTGGGCATGAGCAGGTCCTTCGCAACGGGCATGCCGTTCGCAAGGTGACAGCTCGCATGCTCGACTCCGCGCAAATCCGGCCTGACGTGGCCGTCTGCCTCCACTGTGGCAGCCGCGTGCCGGAGGGCACGACCTCGCGCGAGTTCTGCTGCGCGGGGTGCGAGGTGGTGCATGGCCTGCTGGTGTCGCAGGGGCTGACTCGCTACTACCAGCTCACGGGTGGGAAGACGGCGCCCGCGGCGGAGCCCGCGCGAGGACGCGGCCTCGCGTGGCTGGAGCCGTTGGTGGCTCGCGCGGAGGCGGCGCCGGGTACGCTGTGCTCGCTGGAGCTGGACGTCCAGGGCATCCACTGCGCGGCCTGTGTCTGGCTGATGAACGAGCTGTTCCGTCGTCAGCCTGGAGGCGCGGGGCTCACGGTGGACCCCGCGCTGGGCAAGGCGCGCATGCAGTGGACGCGCGGGGCCTTCGACGTGGGCGGCTTCCTGCGGACGGTGGAGGGCTTCGGCTATCTCTTCGGTCCCAGTCGCAAGCGGCCCGCGCCCGCGAGTCTGGATTTGCCCATCCGCCTGGGCATCTGCGTGGCGCTCTCGATGAACGTGATGTTGTTCTCGGTGAGCTTCTACGTGGGGCTCACGCCGGAGGATGCGGAGGTCTTCCAGCTCTTCACGCGGCTGAGCCTGGCGCTGTCCGCGCTCGTCGTCATGGTGGGTGGGTGGCCGTTCTTCCGTTCGGCGTGGCAGGGACTTCGTCGAGGCGTGCCGCACCTGGACCTGCCCATCGCGCTGGGCATCCTCCTGGTGTTCGGCACCTCGCTGGTGCAGGCCCGGGGTGGACGCGGTGACCTCGCGTACTTCGATACCCTCAACACCTTCGTCACGCTGATGCTGGTGGGACGCTGGCTCCAGCAGCGCGTCCTGGAGCGCAACCGCCGCTTCCTGCTGGAGGACGACGGCGCGGAGGGACTCTTCGTTCGCCGACAGGAGGGCGAGCGGCTCTCCACCGTGCGAGTCACCCAGGTCGCTGAAGGCGACCTGCTCGTCATCGCTCCTGGGGACCTGGTGCCCGTGGATGCGGAGTTGCTCGATGCGAGCGCGCGAGTCTCCACGGACTGGATGACGGGAGAGCCGGACGAGCGCGAGGTGGCAGTGGGAGAACCGCTGCCCGCGGGCGCATTCAATGCGGGGCGCGAAGCGGTGCGTGCGACGGCACGACAGTCGTTCCAGGACTCGCCCTTGGTGGCGCTGCTGCGCCGCGCGCCGGACGGAACGGGTCGGAGCGCGGGGCACACTCGCTTCTGGGAGGCTGTGTCGCGGCGCTGGGTGGTGACGGTGTTGGCCGTGTCGGCGCTGGGACTCGCGCTGTGGTGGCCGTCGGGGCCCGACAAGGCGCTGGAGGTGGCGGTGGCGCTGCTGGTGGTGACGTGCCCGTGCGCCATCGGTATCGCCACGCCGCTGGCCTATGAACTGGTGCAGGCGCGCTTGCGTCGCGAGGGCTTCTTCATCCGGGCCACGGACCTGCTGGACCGCCTTCCGCGTGTGCGTCAGGTGCTGTTCGACAAGACGGGGACGCTGACGCTCGGGCGGATGGAGCTGGCGGACCGGACCTCGCTGGATGTGCTCTCGGATGAAGAGCGCGATGTGGCCTTCAATCTGGCCGCGCGCAGCAATCATCCCGTGAGTCGCTGTCTCTCGGACGCGCTCTCGCGAACGGGCGCGCGCTTCGTTCCGGAGGCGCGGGTGACGGAGCATCCAGGCCAGGGCCTGGAGTGGATGCGAGACGGCGTGTCGTGGCGTCTGGGCCGCGCCGACTGGCACCAGGTATGCGATAGCGTCGTTCCGAGTGCCGTGTCGCTCGAAGCAGGACTCGGAGAAACGGCCTCGCCGCGAACTGGCGTCACGTCACGGCCCGACGCGGGAAGTGAGCCTGCCCCAGCGCAAGCGGGCATCACGCTTCCTGGCACGGACAGCGGAACTCCCGTCCTTCCACGTGCGCCGATGCGTGCCGATGGGCCTCGGGGCTCCGTGCTCTCTCGCGAGGGAGTCCCTGTCGCCGCGTTCCCGGTGCGTGAGGCCCTCCGGCCGGATGCACGCAGGGAGGTCCTCGCGCTCCAGGAGGAGGGCCATGCCGTGTGGCTCATCTCGGGCGATGCCCCCGCGCGCGTGCGCGAGCTTGCGGGCTCCCTGGGCGTGCCCCCGGAACGCGCCCTGGGCGGCCTTCGTCCCGAGGACAAGGCCTGTACCGTGTCGCGTCTCGGCGCGACGGACTCGCTGTACCTGGGCGACGGCGTCAACGACAGCCTCGCCTTCGAGCGGGCACTCTGCGCCGGTACTCCCGCGATTGACCGGCCGGTGATGCCGGGCAAGAGCGACTTCTTCCTGGTGGGGGAGGGGCTCTCCTCGCTGCGTGAGGCGCTCAAGCTGTCGAAGCACCTGCGGCACGTGGCGCGGCGGTTGTTGATGCTGGCCATCGGATACAACGTCGTGGCCGTCGCCGTGTGCCTCGCGGGCTGGATGACGCCGCTGCGCGCCGCCGTGGCGATGCCCGCCACGAGCCTCGCCACGGTCCTGTTCACGCTGTGGAGCCTGTCCGCGCCCCGTGCTCCACGCAGCGGCCTGGCGCCCCTGGCGCGCCCCACGGAGGTGCACGCATGAACGTCCTGGTCCTCCAGGTCTTCGTGAGCCTGATGCTCGTGGCCAGCTCGGTGCTGCTGTTCATCTACAGCATGCGTCACCGGGACCATGAGCAGGCGGACCGGCTCGCGCTCTTCCCGCTCGAGGAGGACGGCGTGGCTCGCCCCACCGCGTCTTCCGACGGGCCGTCGTCTTCGGCTTCCCAGGAGTGACTCCTTGCAACAACAGCGAATCGTCTACGACGACACCACGGTCCGCCGCTTCATCTTCGCGGCGGTGGTCTTCGGCATCGTGGGCATGGCGGTGGGTGCGCTGGTGGCCAGCCAGCTCGCATGGTGGCAGGCCAATCTAGGCATTCCCTATCTGACGTACTCCCGGCTGCGGCCCCTGCACACCAACGCGGTCATCTTCGCGTTCGTGGGCAACATGATGTTCGCCGGCGTCTACTACTCCACGCAGCGCCTCCTGAAGGCGCGCATGGCGTCCGACCTGCTCTCGAACATCCACTTCTGGGGCTGGCAGTTCATCATCGTCGCCGCGGCCATCAGCCTGCCCCTGGGCATCACCACCTCCAAGGAGTACGCGGAGCTGGAGTGGCCCATCGACCTGGCCATCACCGTCATCTGGGTCGTCTTCGCCATCAACTTCTTCTGGACCCTGGCGAAGCGCAACGAGAAGAACCTCTACGTCGCCATCTGGTTCTACATCGCGACCATCATCACGGTGGCGGTGCTGCACATCGTCAACAGCCTGGCGCTGCCGCTGGATGGGCTGAAGAGCTACTCCGTCTTCTCCGGCGTGCAGGACGCGCTGGTGCAGTGGTGGTACGGCCACAACGCCGTCGCCTTCTTCCTGACCACGCCGATTCTCGGCATCATGTATTACTTCCTGCCCAAGGCGGCGGAGCGGCCGGTGTACTCATACCGGCTCTCCATCATCCACTTCTGGGCCCTGGTCTTCATCTACATCTGGGCCGGTCCCCACCACCTGCTCTACACCGCGCTGCCCGACTGGGCGCAGTCCCTGGGCATGGTGTTCAGCGTCATGCTGTGGGCCCCTTCATGGGGCGGCATGCTCAACGGCCTGCTCACGCTGAAGGGCGCGTGGCACAAGCTGCGCGATGACCCGGTCCTCAAGTTCTTCATCGCCGGTGTGACGTTCTACGGCATGGCGACGTTCGAGGGACCGCTCCTGTCCATCAAGACCGTGAGCGGTCTGGCGCACTACACGGACTGGATTGTCGGCCACGTGCACGGCGGCGCGCTCGGCTGGAACGGCTTCATGGCGGCCGGCATGTTCTACTGGCTGGTGCCCAGGCTGTACGGCACGAAGCTGCACTCCCCCCGGTCGGCGGACGCGCACTTCTGGCTGGGGACGGTGGGCATCCTCCTCTACATCGTGTCCATGTGGATCAGCGGCATCAACCAGGGGTTGATGTGGCGCGCCACGAACGCGGACGGGACGCTGCTGTACCCGAACTTCGTGGAGACGCTGCTCGCCATCCGGCCCATGTACATCGTCCGCTTCGTCGGCGGCTCCATGTACCTGGTGGGCTTCTGCATGATGGCGTGGAACCTCTGGAAGACGGCGCGCGCGGGCAAGGCCGTCGACGGAGAGACCACCGTCGTCGTGGAAGAGGCCCAGGCTCCCGTGCCCACCGCGACGACGACGCCCGCGCCGGGCTGGGTGCAGGTCGTCACTGGCCGCCCGCTGGTGTTCGCCATCGCCATCCTCACGGTGACGATGTTCCTGGGCTGGGCGAAGCCGGTGCGCGCGCTGGTGCTGATGGGCGCCATCGTCGCGCTGGGCGAGCTGGCCTGGATTGTCACGCGCAAGGACCGCGAGGCGGGCCGTCCTTCGTGGTTCGCGCTCATCGAGGGCCGCCCGCTGGCCTTCACGGTGCTGACGCTGGTGGCCATCCTGATTGGCGGCGTGGCGGAGCTGCTGCCCACCATCCTCATCCAGCAGGCGGTGCCCGCGCATGGCGAGGCGCAGAAGCCGTACTCCCCGCTGGAGCTCCAGGGGCGAGACCTCTACGTGCGCGAGGGCTGCTACACGTGCCACTCGCAGATGATTCGCCCCTTCGTGGCGGAGACGCAGCGCTATGGCGACGTGTCTCGCGCGGAGGAGTTCATCTACGACCACCCGTTCCAGTGGGGAAGCAAGCGCACCGGACCGGACCTGCACCGCGTGGGCGGCCGGTATCCGAACCTCTGGCACTACACGCACATGATGGACCCGCGAGCCACGAGTCCCGGCTCGAACATGCCGCCCTATCCGTGGCTGGCGGAGAACCGCATCCGCGTGAAGGACGCGCCCAAGAAGCTGTCGCTGATGCGGAAGCTGGGCGTGCCGTACACCCACACGGACGTGGACTCGGCGGAGGCTCGGCAGAAGTCCCAGGGTGAGGCCATCGCCGCGGACCTCGCGACGCAGGGTGTCCAGGTGGCGTGGGACTCGGAGATGGTGGCCCTGGTCGCCTACCTCCAGCGCCTGGGTCGTGGGCCGCAGGACGTGCCCGCGACGCCGTCGGAGGTCGCGCCCACCGCGTCGGCGGCGGGAGCCCAGGAAGGAGGAGGCCGCTGATGTACAAGCAATTCTACCAGGGCATGCCGTTGGAGGAGCTTCCGCTCTTCGCGCTCGTCCTGTTCATCGCCATCTTCCTGGGCGTCTGCGCCTGGGTGTTCGGAGCGCGCAGGAGCCAGGACTTCGACGCGCTCTCGCGGCTGCCGTTATCGGAGCGCGGGGAGGGCGGTCATGAGTGAGAAGTCGCTGATTCATCACATCTATGACGGCATCGAGGAGCACGACAACCACCTGCCAAAATGGTGGTTGTTCATCCTGTGGACGACGCTCGTCTTCGGCGCGGGCTACTGGTTCTGGTACCACATCGCGGAGGCGGGGCCCGGGCAACTGGGCGAGTACGCCGCGGAGTCCGCCGAGCATGCGCAGCGCATGGCCGGCAATACGCCCGCGTCGGATGACCTGCTCTTGAAGCTGGTGAAGGACCCGACGTCGCTGGACGGCGGCAAGGCCGTGTTCCAGTCCAACTGCGCGGCCTGTCACGGTGCGCAGGGGCAGGGCCTCATCGGTCCCAATCTCACGGACGGCTTCTGGCTGCACGGCGGCGCTCCCATGGCCATCCACAAGGTGGTGGCCGAGGGCGCCGTGGCCAAGGGTATGCCCGCCTGGGAGCGGACGCTGGGCGCCGAGCGCGTCAAGGCCGTCACCGCCTACGTCTTGACGCTCAAGGGGACGAACGCGGCTGGCGGAAAGGCGCCTCAGGGCGAGCCCGAGCAGCCGTAGCGCTCGGGCCACGAGGACTCCGACATGGCGACACCTCCACGGCGGGAAGGCCCCCGCATCGACCAGCTCTCGTCCATCCACGCGGATGGCTCGCGGCGGGCGGTGCACCCGTCGGACGTGCGGGGCCGCTTCATCACCTGGCGCCGCGTGGCGTTCGGAGTGCTCATCGCCATCTACGTGGCCCTGCCACTGGTGAGAGTGGGTGGACACCCCGCTGTGCACCTGGACGTGGCGGCGCGACGCTTCTTCCTCTTCGGCGCCACATACAACGCGCAGGACTTCTGGCGGGTCCTCTTCCTGTGCACCGCGCTGGGCTTCGGCCTGCTGTTCGTCACGGCGTGGCTGGGCCGGGTGTGGTGCGGCTGGGCGTGTCCGCAGACGGTGTTCCTGGAGGGACTCTATCGGCCGCTGGAGCGGCTCATCGACGGGCCTCGCGAGCGGCGGCTGCGCCAGGAGGGGACGGCGTGGACGGCGGGCAGGGTGGCGCGCGCGGTGGTGAAGCATGGTGCCTACGTGGGCGTGTCCTTGCTCATCGCCCACGCCGCGCTCAGCCTCTTCGTGTCCGCCGGAGGACTGGTCTCCATGGTGGCCCAGGGCCCGGCCGCGGCTCCGGTGGCGTTCACCTGGGCCATGGCCGTCACGGGCGCGCTGTACTTCAACTTCGCGTGGTTCCGGGAGCAGCTCTGCGTGGTGGTGTGCCCCTATGGCCGGCTCCAGTCGGCGATGCAGGATGCGGACTCGCTCATCGTCGGGTACGACGCGCGACGGGGTGAGCCTCGGGGACGACTGCTGAAGGTCCTCCCCACGCGGCCCGCGCCGCCCAAGGGCGACTGCGTGGACTGCTTCAAGTGTGTCACCGCGTGCCCCACGGGCATCGACATCCGCAACGGCTCGCAGATGGAGTGTCTGGCCTGCGCGCAGTGCATCGACGCCTGTGACGAGGTGATGGACAGGGTGGGGCGCCCGCGCGGGCTCATCCGCTACGACTCGCTCAACGGACTCGCGGGCGAGGCGCGCCGCACGTGGCGGTCCCGATTGGTGCTGTATGGGGCGCTGCTGCTCGCCTCCGCCGGGGGACTCGTGTGGAGCGTGGCGAGGCGCATCCCCTTCGAGGCGAACCTGCTGCGCTTCCAGGGCACGCCGTACCTGGTGGAGACAGGGACGGTGCGCAACCAGTTCGAGCTGCATCTGGTGAACAAGAACCCGGAGGCATCCACGTTCTCCATCTCAGCGCGGGCCCCGGACTCCGCGCAGGTGGTGATACCGCAGGCCCAGGTGCGACTCGCTTCGCTGGAGAGCTTCCGGGTGCCGCTGTTCATCCTCGTCCCACAGGGGAGCGTGGAGCTTCCGTTCACCTTCCTCGTCGAGGTGACGGACTCCGCTTCCGGTGAAGTGAAGCGGATGGATGCGCGCTTCCTCGGGCCGCCGTCGCCGCGTCGCTGAGGGAGCAGGCTCGCGAAAGTCCTGCGCGTGCCTCGGCGGCCCCCGCGAATTCCGCGGGGAGGTCCGAGGGACTCGGGCGACGGGGGTGGCACGCGCCTTGGAATGAGACGTGGGGCATGGAAGCGCTGCCAGGTGTCCCCCGGCCCACGCCGGAGTTGCTGAGTCGGTACGACGTCTCAGGACCTCGCTACACGAGCTATCCCACCGCGCCGGAGTGGCGTCGGGACTTCGGGCCGGAGGCCCTGGAGGAGCGGCTGTGCAGCGCGGGGGCTCGTGACTCCGCCGAGCCGCTGTCGCTCTACGTCCACCTTCCGTTCTGTCACAGCCTCTGCTGGTACTGCGGCTGCAACGTGGTCATCAGCAAGGACTCGCGCGCGGCGGACCGGTACCTCGACCACATGGTCATGGAGTTGGACCTGGTGTCGGCGCGACTCGGCGCGCGTCGCTCGCTCTCGCAAATCCACTGGGGTGGCGGCACGCCGACGTTCCTCACGGAGGCGCAGCTCGAGCGGCTGTGGACCGAGCTCACGCGGCGCTTCGTCCCGTTGCCTGACGCGGAGGTCGCCATCGAGGTGCACCCTTCCGTGACGACGGAGGGACAGCTCACGCTGCTGCGGCGACTGGGCTTCAACCGACTGTCCATGGGGTTGCAGGACTTTGATTCGCGCGTGCAGGAGGTGACGAACCGGCTCCAATCGCCTGAGCGGACGCGGGCCCTGCTGGAGCACGCGCGCGCGCTCGGCTTCACGGGCGTGAACTTCGACCTCATCTACGGTCTGCCCCACCAGAGTCCGGAGACCTGGGCGCGAACGTTGGAGACGGTGCTGGAGATGCGGCCGGACCGGCTGGCCGTCTATTCCTTCGCCTTCATGCCGGAGGTGCTCAAGCACCAGCGACGGATGCCCGCCGAGGCGCTTCCCACCGCGCCGGTGAAGCTGGAGTTGTTCCGCTCGGCCTGTGCCGCGTTCGTGGGCGCGGGCTACCGGGCCATCGGCATGGACCACTTCGCGGTGCCGGAGGACGAACTGACGCACGCGTTGTCCGAGCGCCGGCTGGGCCGCAACTTCCAGGGCTATACGGTGAAGGCGGCCTCGGACGTGGTGGCGTTGGGCAGCACGGGCATCAGCGACGTCGCCGGGGCCTATGCGCAGAACGTCCGGGCGCTGCCCGCCTACTACGAGCGCGTCTCCCAAGGACGACTGGCCACCGAGCGCGGCCTGCTGCTCACCGAGGATGACAGGAGGCGCCGCGCGGTCATCACCCAGCTCATGTGCAACGCCTGGGTGGACCTGGGAGAAGACGGCGTCCGCGACTTCGCGCCCGAACTGGAGCGGCTGCGGCGCTTCGAGGAGGACGGACTCGTGGTCCGCTCGGACACGCAGTTGGAGCTGACGGCCCTGGGCCGACTCTTCGTGCGCAACGTGGCCATGGTGTTCGACGCCCACCTGGCGCGAGCCGAGAAGCCACGCTTCTCCCGCACGGTGTAGCCGTCCAAGCCACCGAGCAGGCAGGCCCTTCATGAGGCCGCTTCCCTGGCCCCCGCGCGAGGCAATGCCCACTTCATCCGCATGCCCTCGGGCGACGGAGGTGGTCATTCATGGAGACGCGACAGTCGCGGGGTGGTGTTCGACGAGGGCTGCGTGCTTCCTGCCTGCTCGCCTCCCTCCTGGTGGCCTCGCTGGCGGGCGCCGCGCCCAAGCCGGGTGAGGCGTTGCCGGAGTTGTCCTCTCAAGACCTGGAGGGCAAGCCGCACCGCAGTGAGGAGTGGCGAGGAAAGCGCACGTTGCTGGTGGTGCTCACCGACAAGGACGGCGGCGATGAGATGCGCCGCTGGTTCGACACGGCCGCCACCCAGGTGCCCGGCTCCGTGCACCGGGCCTCCGTGCTCACCTTCAAAATCCCGTTCATCGTCAGCGCGGACTCCGCGAGGGAGCGGGCGAAGAAGAAGGTGCCCGAGGAGTTCTGGTCCGACACCTGGCTCGACAAGACCGGCGGCCTGGGCAAGTCACTGGGGCTGGCCTCCAGTCGAGAGCCCTATGCCATCGCGCTCGATGAGCGGGGTCAGGTGCTGGCCGTCGTGCACGGCGACGCGGACTCGCCGGAGGCCAAGGCCCTGATGAAGAAGCTCTCGGGGCCGTGAGGCTTCACACGTTGGAGACACGAAGGGCGCCGCGGGTGGACTCCCGCGACGCCCCGGTTCAGCGTTCCTGCTCGTTCGTGCTCAGCGGCTGGACAGGATGTCCTGGGCGCGCTTCTTGTCGGCGGAGAACGTGAAGGCGTTGTAGAGCTGGTAGTTGTTCTCCGTGTCCAGGATTCGCGACTTCACGGCGCGCAGCACGTTGATCTTGTCGTCGTTGAAGGAGAACCGCTCCATCAGCCGCATCACCTGGGAGACGAGCAGGTAGTTGCCCTGCAGGCCCGTGTTGAGGACGCGGAGCTTGTCGTCGGTGAAGTTCTCGCGGGCGATGGCGTCATGCCAGCGCTGGAAGGAGCCATCCGCCATCGGGCGAATCATCGGCTCCGGCGGCGGGGGCGGCGGACGCGGCATCACCGTGGCGAGCAGCGGGGCATCGGCGACCTGGCGTCGCACGGACTCCAGGACCTCCTGCGCCTTGCGCGCCTTGCTGCGCGTGTCCCGGTCCGCGCGGTCCTCGATCTCCTCCAGCAACCGCTCCAGGCGCTCCAGGCGCTGGGCCAGGTCCTCACGGCTGACCACCACCAGGGTGCCGGTGCTGTTCGGCGGAACGAAGGGGCCCGAGTTGTGCCGCGGTTGCTGCGACGGCTGCTGCGGCATCGGCTGGCCCGGCGGGGGCGGGCGGTACTTCTCCATCGTCGCATCGGGCGCCGGCTGCTTTTCGACCTGCGGGGAAGTCTGAGCGAAGGAGGTGGCGGAGGTCAGCAGTGCGACGGCGATTGCGAGGGCCTTCATCGGGGCGTCCTTGTTTGTGTACTCGACAGTTCTGACGGGCCGAGTCTCATGGCATTCAAAGGCACCGGACGACAAGGGGCCCCCTGTCTCATGTCTCAGGGGGAGGGGGTTCGTTTGGACAGCACAGACCCTTCGGCCGACAGCTCGTAGACGAGCGGAACGCCGGTCGCCAGCTCCAGCCCCACCACCTGCTCGCCGGTGAGTCCGTCCAGCTTCATGACGAGGGAGCGGTTCGAGTTGCCGTGGGCGACGACGAGGACGTTCTTCCCCAGGCGGAGGTCGCCGGAGATGGCGCGCTCGTAGAAGGGGAGCACGCGCCGGGCGGTCATCTCCAGCGACTCGCCGTTGGGGGGCGGCACGTCATACGAGCGACGCCACAACTTCACCTGGGCCTCGCCGAAGCTCTGGGTGGCGTCCGCCTTGTTGAGGCCCTGGAGGTCGCCGTAGTGGCGCTCGTTGAGGGCGGCGTCGCGGATGATGGGCGGACGCTGACCCAGGGCCTCCAGGATGATGGCGAGCGTCTCCTGGGCGCGGGTGAGCGCGGAGGTGTAGGCGACGTCGAAGGTGATGCCCTGGAGCGCGCGCGCGGCGAGGCGGGCCTCCTCGCGGCCCTTCTCGGTGAGGGGCACGTCCACGAAGCCGGTGAAGCGGTTCTCGTGGTTCCAGAGCGACTGACCGTGACGGACGAGGGCGAGCAGGGGCATGTCCCTCCTGCTAGCGCAAGCCGGGCCTCACGGCCAAGGGGCGGCGCGCAGGAGGGCGACGGGGGTGACACCCGTCAGGCTCCGGAAGTCGGAGATGAGGTGGGCCTGGTCGTAGTAGCCGGTGGCGGCGGCGATGGCGCCCCAGTCCGGCGTGGCCGAGCGGGTGGAGGCCCGCATGGCGCGCTGGAAGCGGACGACCCGCGCGTAGACCTTGGGGCCCAGGCCCACCACGTCATCGAAGGCGCGACGGAGCTGCCGCTCGCTGACGCCAAGGCCCCGAGCCAGCGCGCTGACGCGGGGCAGCTCCGGCGACTGGGAGATGGCGCGGACCGCGCGGCGGACGACGTGCGAGGAGGCGGGCTCGAACACGTCACCGCGACGCAGGCGCTCGGTGAGCGCCGACTCCAGCACCTTCACCTTCTCGGCCGGGGACAGGCTGTCGTGCATGCGCTCCCGGAGCCGGGCGCCCTCCGCGCCCCAGAGGGTGTCGAGGTTGACGACGCGGTCGGTGAGCTGCGCCATGGGCACGCCGAAGAAGGGGTAGGCGCCTCCGGCCTTGAAGCGCACGGCGATGGCCAGGGGCGGTACGTCCGTCCCGCCTTTCTGGAGCACGTGCAGGCGCGTGCCGATGACATACGCATCGCCCCGAGTGTCGGAGAGCCGGACGATGAGCTCGGCCTCTCCATCGGGGAGGCGGACGTAGGCGGGGCCCCGGTTCTCGTCCCGGGTGACGGCGCGAAAGCCCCGCACGAAGCCCGCGAGCGCGCCATGGGATGCGACCTGGAGCGGCCTGGAAGTCACGAAGGAAGCATGCGGCACGCGCAGCGCGGGTTCAATCGAGGGAGCGCGGGCGGGGGGCGCCATGGCCGATTTCTCCAATCGGCTCGGGGGCCCCGTTTCTACCTTGGGACGGCACGACACCCCTGCTTCCCCCGAGGAACCTTCATGCGAGTCCATCACCTCAATTGCGGCACCCTGTGCCCCGCCGGCGGCGCGCGCTTCGTCCTGGGCGAGGGCGGCTTCTTCTCGCGGGCCCGGATGGTCTGCCACTGCCTGCTCATCGAGACGGATGACGGCCTGGTCCTCGTCGACACGGGGCTGGGGCTCAAGGACATCGAGGACACGACGCGGCTGGGCTCGCGCTTCCTCCGTCGCAACGCGCCCCGGTTGGACCCGCGCGAGACGGCGGTCGCCCAGGTGGAGCGGCTGGGCTTCCGGCGTGAGGACGTGCGTCACATCATCCCCACGCACTTCGACCTGGACCACATCGGCGGGCTCGCGGATTTTCCCGGCGCGCAGGTGCATGTCTTCCGCGACGAGCACGCGGCGGCGATGGTGCCGACGCCGAAGAACGCGAAGTTCGGCTACCGGCCCGCCCAGTGGGCACACCAGCCTTCGTGGAGACAGTACGCGGTGGAGGGGGAGCGGTGGTTCGGCTTCGACGCGGTGCGCGTGATTCCGGGGCTGTCCACGGAGGTGTTGCTGGTTCCGCTCGTGGGTCACACGCCGGGGCATTGTGGCGTCGCCGTGAACACGGAGGGGCGGTGGCTGCTGCACGCGGGGGACGCCTACTTCGACCACAAGGAGCTGGACCTCCAGGCGCCTCGCAGTCCGCCGGGGCTGGCGCTCTTCCAGCGACTGCGCTCGACGGACAACGCGGCGCGCCTCGCCAACCAGGCGCGACTGCGGACGCTCGTGCGCGAGCACTCGGCCGACGTGAGTGTCTTCTCCGCGCACTGCGCCGTGGAGCTGGAGCGCTACGCGGTGGCGCGGCCCGAGGCGGCGGAGCGAAGTGTCGTCGCGGCCCCGGGCGCGAAGTCCGGAGGCTCGGGGAGTCGCGCCGCCTGAAGGCCCGTGTGTCAGGGGTGTCGGCGCCGACGGGCCCGGTACAAGTCCTCGTAGAGGCCGAGGAGGAGGTGGCCGCCCAGCAGGAGGCCCTGCTCGATGTCTCGCGCGGCCGAGGGGGACGCGTCGTACGGCGCGTCGAGCTGGCGGTAGAAGCCGTCCGCGTGCTCCTCGTCGAGCGTGGCGTGCGTGGGGTAGTGCACCACCTGGTCCGCGGCCAGCCAGCCCCGCGCGACGATGCCGCGTCCCAGCTCCAGCGAGATTCCGCTGAACAGGTCCTCGATGATGCCGAACACGGCGAGGCCGGTGTGCGGCGGCTCGAAGGCGGCGATGCCCGTCAGCGCGACGTTGAACTTGCGCACCTCCGGTCCGAAGGCTCCGTCATGGAGCTGCTCGCCGGAGGCACCGAGCCGCTCCAGCAGCAACTGGAACGTGTGCTCGTGGCCGTGGGAGCGCGCGCCGCGCCCGTGCTCATCGAAGACGTTCTCCACCAGCGGCAGGCGAAGCTCGGGGCGGGGAAGGCGGCTGGCGAGCAGGGCCATGGGCCGTGAGAAGTGCGCCACCGCCGCGAAGAACTGCCGCTGCGTCTCCAGGAAGTCGCCCCGCTCGAACGAGCCGTCCTTCAGCGCGCGCAGGTAGGGAGACGTCTCCAGGACGTTCCACTCGGCCTTCAGTCCGGCGATGTGCTGACGCAGGTTCAGATTTCGGAGGAGGGAAGGTGCACCCATGCAGGCGTTCCCTTGAGGCGGGTCAGGTCGAGAGAATAGACGGTGCACACCGTGTCGGGGGAAATGCCCGTGCCCCGCAGCCAGTCGAGCTGCGCGTTCAATCGCTCGTCGAGGGTGAAGCAGGTCAGTGTGTCAGGGCTCCGCGCGGCGAGCTCCTGCCCGCAGTCCCGCAGGTAGCGTCCCCAGCCCCGCGTCCATGCGGTGGGAGGCGCCGCCAGGTGGATGAGCGGCCAGGGGCGTTGATTCGAGCGGAGCTGGAGGTCCTTGCTCCCCGCCGTGGAGCACCAGCCCGCCCCTTCGAGCTTCCGTGCGGGCGAGGGCCCGAGCAGCAGTCCGTCACTCGGGAGCTGCGTGGGAGCCCCCGCGAGGTCCAGCGCCGCGAGCCGGGCCGGGGGAACGAAGTAGAGCGCGAGCCGGCTCTCCGGCCGGGCCACGCGCAGCGGATTCCAGCCCCGGACCGTGTGCATGACGTCGCCGCGCGAGCCGCGCATGGCGGCGCCGTACAAGAACCGGGTGCCGCGCAGCGCGGGGATGCGGAACAGGTGCGTGAGCCCCTGGAAGATGAGCCTGCGCGCCAGTCCCGTGCCGCGTGCGTGTGAGGCCACCTTGAGGTCGCAGATGTAGAACCCCTGGGCGGCGGTGTCGCCTCGCAGGACTCGCCGGGTGATTCCCGTCACGGAGCCGAGCAGCTCCTCCCCGCGCAGGGCCAGCAGGAAGTACGCGTCCCCCAGGGAGGAGAAGAAGGGGTGGTACTCGGGGCCGTGGTCGATGAAGAAGTGGTCGGCGCCGTCGGCGATGGGGTACTGGATGCCCTGCTCCAACTGGCGCAGCCGCTCCACGTAAGGCCTGAGCGTGTCCGGCCGACACACCACATAGCGCACGCCGCTCATGGGGAGGTGTTCCGCCGGAAGCCGACCTCGATGCGCTCGTAGAACAGGCTGCGGTCCCGGGCCTGGAGCTCCTTGCCGAGCGCGTCGTCGAACACGAAGGCCGGGCTGAAGAAGCGGCGGAGGTCTCGCTGGTTGTTGAGCTGTCGCAGCAACACGGCGCAGCCGGGGCGAGCCTCGCGTGACAGCAGCGTGGCCCACTCGGAGACGAGCGTGTCGTCCGACCAGTCGAAGATGTTGGACAGCGAGACGACGTCGAAGCGTCCCAGGTCGGGCACGGCGGGGAGCGAGCCCTGCACCAGCGTGACGGGGAGCGGCGCCTCCGCGCGCAGGTACGCGGGACGGTCCTCCGGACGGTAGGCGCCGAGCAGCACGTGCTGCAGGTAGGGATTGTGGTGGGCGTCCTCGCGCCGCAGCCCCCGCTCGAAGGTCGCCTGGAAGTAGCCGGGGTAGGAGCCGGGCGTCGCGTGTTGCGTCGCCGCCGGGCCGAACATGGCGTGGAGGAACGGGTCCGCGAACGCGAGCTGGAACGCCACCGGCCAGTAGGACGAGGCGAACCAGCCATCGCGCAGCGCGGCCCGCTCGGCGGCGGACGTGGTGGGCTCGAAGAAGGCGGACAGCTCGCGCGGCGGGGCCGCGAACTCTTCCAGGAAGTGGCGCAGGGTGCGGAACAGGCCCTCGAACTCGCCGCGCTGGTTCAGCCCCGTGGCGTCGGTGGCCCGCACGTTGAAGTCCTCCATGCGCGCGGTGCCGAGGCTCGCGGCCTTCTCCCGCACGTGGGCGAGCTGTCGCGGGTTGAAGTCGAAGCCGACCAGCTCGAGAGAGGGGTTGTGCCGAGCCAGCGTCAGCAGCGTGCAGCCGCCGGACGCGACGGTGAGCAGCGCACGTGCGCGGGTGCGCACGATGAGTTCCTGCTCCAACTCCGGGTCTTCACGGACGACGGCGAATTTCAGACGGTGGGGCGTGGTGCTCAAGTCGTCGTCGGGGGGCGAGGGTTGCTTCGGCGAGAGGGCGGATTGTAGGGCATGATGTCACCCACAGGAACAACCCATGCCGACGCTCTCCTCGTCTCTCACTCCCCAGCGGTTGCGTGAGCTGGAGCAGGTCGACGCCCGCCATCTGCCTCGACTCGGTGTGTTCCTCGCGCTCTACGGCGTGGCGGCGTGGGGGGCCACGGTGCTCGCGGTGGAGGCCCTGGCTTCTGCCCAGGTCTGGCTTACGCGCGGGCTGCTCTACGTCGTCGCGGCGGCCTCGCTCCACGGCATCAGCCTCTTCACCCACGAGGCGGTGCACGGTGGACTCTCCTCGCGGCCGTGGTTGAACCGGCTGGGAGGAATGGCGTGCGCGTGGCCCGTGCTCCAGGACTTCGCGGCGTACAAGGTGCTGCACCTGCGCCATCATCGAGACCTGGGCGGTGGCCTGGACCCCGACCACTACGCCAACTACACGGGACGACGCTGGCTGGAGCTGGCGATGCACGTGGGTCGGTTGCTGCTCGGATATCCCGCGTACATCACGATGATTCCCATCCTGGGCTGGAAGCACGGGACGGAGTCCGAGAAGCGGTGGATTGCTTTCGAGGTGGCCATGGTCGCCGCGGTGGCGGTGCTCGCGGGCGTCCTCGTGCCGTGGCCGGTGCTGCTGCATGCCTGGGTCATCCCCATGGTCATCATCAACACCCTGGTCAACATCCGGGGGATGAGTCAGCACACGTTCCTCACGCAGAGCAATCACCCCGTGCTCGGCTCGCGGACCATCCTCTCCAATCCGGTGACGCGGTTCTTCATGTGCAATGAGAACTACCACCTGGAGCACCACCTGTACCCGCGAGTGCCCTGGTACAACCTGCCGACGCTGCACCAGTCCCTGCGCTCCGAGCTGCTCGCGCAGGGCGCGCCCTTCATCCCGTCCTATTTCTTCTTCGTCCGGGGCGTCTTCAGTGGCGCGTTGATGCGAGAGGCCCGGCGGGTTCCGTCCGCGGATGTCTGAGCGTCCCTCCCTCCACGAAGCGCTGCTGGCGACCTTCGGGGTGACGCTGTCGTGCGCGCTCCTGTTCGTGGCGGGAGCACGGTCCGTGGGCTTCCTCCAGGTGTCTGGCGCCACGGCCCTGTTCATCCTCGGGGTGGCGGTGCTCGCGCGACTGGACGGACGGGCTCATGTCTTCCGGGTGAGGCTGTTGCTGGCCTATGTCGCGACGTTCTTCTTCTACGCGTCGGTGAAGACGACCATTCCCGCGCTGGGGCTGGAGACGCGGGATGCGTGGCTGTTGAGCCTGGACGCACGGGTGTTCGGCGGCGGCACGCCGTCCGTCTGGTTCCAGCGGTGGAGCGCGCCCTGGGTGCACGACGTGTTCAGCGCGAGCTACCTCGCGTTCCACGTGTACCTGCACCTCGCGATGGCGTGGGCGCTGGTGGGGCCTCGGGAGCGGGCGGAGCGCTTCTTCAGCCACGTCTTCTCGGCCTACGTGCCGGGTATCGCGGGCTACTACCTGGTGCCCGCAGTCGGCCCCTTGGCGGCGTATCCCGAGCTGTTCACGGTGCCCGTCGAAGGAGGTGGGCTGACGCGGCTGAACGCGGCCGTCGTCGCGAGTGGCTCGTCCACCTACGACCTCTTCCCGAGCCTGCACGTGTTCATCACCCTGGTGTTGCTGGGGCATGACGTGCGCGCGCATCCCTGGCGCTTCCGGGCGCTGCTCCCCGTGGCCGCGGCGCTCATCCTCTCCACCCTGGTGCTGCGCTACCACTACGCGGTCGACCTGCTCGCCGGTGTCGTGTGGTTCGTCGCCTTCTGTGTGGTGTTTCCCCGCCTCCAGGCACGGTGGGAGTCCTGGCGGCGGGGACTTCCCTCGGACTCCAGTCCCGCGCTCCAGCCTCGTCCCTGAGTCGCCGCTTGCGTCGCGCTGTCACGCGGCTGGCGAGGCGTTGACGAATTGTCGCGCGGACGGCGTCGGATGGCCCCGCAACCCCCCGGAATGTCGAATGGGGTGGCTTGGAACGGCACGTGAAAAGGCAGGAGGGCAACAGGAGGAAGCCCCCATGGCCCGGTGCCGTCAGTCTCGTTCCCGCTCGTCTCCCGCCACCTTCACGTTCCTGGAGCACAGCGCCCTTGGGGTGCTTCGCCAAGAAGTCCTCGAGCTCATCCTCGACTTCGGAATCCGGACCCGCGCCGCGGGCGTGACGCACGTCACCGTATTGGAGCGCGACCTGCCCATGCAGCTTCAGGGCTCGTCGCTGGCGCGGCAGGCACGGGGCTGGATTGTCCTGGTCAGTGACGAGGAGCGGCTCCTCACCTGTTACCGGCGTGGAGACGCGAGCAGCTTCATCCGACGCAAGCCCAAGCATCGCCTCCATGGCGGGCGGCCGCACCCCAACACGAGGACCCGTCGCGCGCGTGACAGACGGTCCACGGGCGCGAGGGCTGGTTAGGGCACGCTGCCGCACCGTCGCCGGCAGCGCGGTTTTTCGCGCTGCGGGCGGGGAGGGTTTTCGCGAAGGTCAGACTACTGAGCGCAGTAGACGGCGCGCTCGAACTTGCCCGTCACCTCGACGATGGACGCGGCGCGAACCACGTATTCGCTGGCCCCGACGCTCGTGTCGGCATTGCACCAGTCATACGTGTAGCCCAGCCCCGTCCAGGGGTAGTGCGTGGTCTGCCAGAACCCGTAGCTGGAGGCGTAGTAGGCGTTGATCCAGTTCTTGTGCTCGGTGGTCGCCGTGGTGGGGAACTGAAGGGAGCACGAGCCGTCGTCGATCTCCGAGTCCGGGCAGGGCCGGAACATGTCTCCGGGCTTCACCCACAGCTCGACGATGTAGCGCGCGTCGTCGTTCGCCGACGCCGGAGGCAATCCCAGATACTGATTGACGCGGGAGACCAGCTTCTCCGAGGACACCGTCTTGCAGAATGTCTGGAGTTGCGGAGCGGGGGTGACCCAGACCTCACGCGAGAGGGTGTTCTCGCCCAGCGTGTAGCCTTGAAAGGTGGTCCAGATGGCCATGCGCACGGCCGTCTTGGCCTCATTCCAGACGAGGTTCGAGTTGGACGGGCTGATGGCCCACAGCTGCGTGGAGATGTCCGCGCTCGTGGGCTCCGCCGCATGGCGGACGGCCTCCGCATAGGTCTGTGCGTCGCACGAGAGCGGTCCGGGAACAGGGTCTTCCGTATCGTCACCACAGGCGGCGAGGGACAGAAGCGCGGCGGTCGCGGCGAAGCACCGCAGGGGGCGCGAGAAAGCGCTGAACATCAGGTCATCTCCATGAGAAGGGGAAACAACCTAAGTGTAGATGAATCGGAAAGGCGGGACATTCGCCAAAACGATGGCGCGCGACATGGGCTCAGGGCGGGTCTCCATGAGCGAACCCTTGCCTCAGGTGCCGCCTCCGAACAGGCCGAGCTGCTCGACGTTGCCCATGGGCGCGACGGGGCTGTCGTCGGCGGGCAGCTCCCGGCGCACGGGTGCGGCGGGGACAGGTGTCGCGACCACGGGCGGCTCGGGCTCTCGTGGCACCGGAGGAGGAGGTGCCGGTGGGGCCGGCGTCGCGTACACCTCGGGACGCCAGATGCAGTCGCGGGCCAGCCGCACGCGCTCGCGCAGCTCCGGCAACAGCTCCGGGTCCATGGGGGCGAGCCGATGGGACGGTGCCGCGATGAGTGGCTCGAAGACCTGCACCTCCTCCAGCCACCAGGCCACGGTGCCGCGACAGGAGCCGCCGGGAGGCCACCACCAGGCGTCACGGCCAAAGGCCCGCGAGTCGTTGCCCACGGTGGACACCTCCGCGAGCCGCGCCATGGCGACATACGCGCCAGCGGGCAGCACGTCGCGGGTGGGGGATTCCAGGCCGTGCGCCCGACGCAGCCACTCCACGGCCTCCTCGTCGTACTCACGGGTGGCGTAGAGGGCGAGCCAGCAGCCGAGCACGGCCTCCGGTGGGTGGAGCGGGTGGCGTCGCTCGGGGAGCCCGGGACGTGCGGGCTCCACGTCGTGGACGAAGACGCTCCACATGCCGTGGTGCGTGAGCGCCCACGTCCACGGCCGGCTCAGGGAGAGATGGAACACTCCCATCCCCTTGCGCGTGTAGCGATAGGGGCCGGCGAGTGGGATGGAACTCATGGAGTCCCACCCTACACGACAGACCCGACAATCCGCGCGGGCCGGACATGCGCGGCGCGTTCCCCGAGCACGCATGCGGCGTCCCGTGCGTCCTGCTTCGACGCAGCCGGGGTGAGGGTGCGTGCGCCCGTGCCGTGGCACGGATGCTGCTGTCCAGAGCACTGAACTCTCAGTGGAATCACCAGACGAGGCCCTCCCCGCGGGCCTCGCGACGAAGGCCCCTGACACATGCCGCTTCGATTCGAAGACGACCCCGAGCTGGCGGACAATCCACTGACTCCGCCCGGGCAGTTCGACCCGTACCTCTGGGACACGCTGCGCAACCGCCTCCTGTTCAGGCTGCTGGCCCGGCACGGGACGATTGTCGCGAGCACGCTCGAGTTCACCGCCAGGGACGCCGTCACGCTGACCGTCGAGGGGGCCCCGCCCCAGAAGGTCCAGGTCCATGGCGGGTTCCGCCTCAAGGTCAACGCGCCCACGAAGCGCGAGTTCTTCGAGGCGCCCTACCTGCGCAACCCCTACCAGCGCGTTCAGGACGACGTGCACTTCTCCGGGCTCGGCTGGAACAGCGCACAGCCCCTGCTCATGGTGGGCAGCGCCGAGCAGGCCCGCGCCATGCTGCGCCTGGACCGGGAGCGAATGAGCCGAGGCCCCTTCGTCCAGGACTCGTTCGAGAAGGACTACGAACCGCTCAACTCGCCCGCCTTCCGCTACTTCATCAAGAACCCGCTCGTGCTCGCGGAGATGCTCACGAAGGTTCCTCCGAGCGAGGCGAGCGCCGGCGTGCTGAGCACGGCCACGGAGGCGCTCCTGGCGGACACCTACGTGGATGAAATGGCCATCCAGGACCTCAGCGCCGTGGATTTCACGTTCAACCTGGTGAAGCGCACCCAGCTCGGCCATCTCGTGGATTTCAACAACGCTCCGGATGCATATCCCGCCTGGCGGGACTACGGCACGTCCGAGGCGCGCAGGAACCATCACCTGCATAAGTCCCACGTCCACCTGGACAATCATTACGCCTCGCTCGACACCCGCGTCGGTGAGAGCACGAAGCACAACACCCGACCGCTCACCGAAGCGCGAGGCGAGTACCTGGCCGCGAAGGTGATGGCCATGGTGTTCGCGGGCGAGCGCTTCGAGCTGAAGATGGGGTTCGGGGACAAGAAGAAGGCGCAGGGAATCGATCAAATCTGGGCCCGCCGCCACCCCACCACCCAGGAGGTCGACGCGTACTTCATCGTCGAGGCGAAGGGCTCCAAGAGCGCCAAGCATGGCCAGAACAAGGAGGAGACCCAGATGTCGCCGGGCTGGGTCTTCAAGAAGCTGGTGGAGCAGGCGTCCTCACCCAACGAGGACGAGCGGCTCCTCCTGCTCGCGCAGAAGGTCCTCCGGGCCATGTTCGACGAAGGCAGCACGGTGCCTGTCTTCGGAATGACCTTCAAGGCCATCTTCGACAAGCACCACTCGGGCGAAACGGCCTCCCTCTTCAACCTGCAGATCTCCAAGCCGCTCTGCTTCCCCGCGGAGCTGAAGGTCGCGAACGTCAGGTCGCTGGAGGTCGACTCGGAAGGCGAGCTCTTCGGCACGGATGCCTTCACCTCCGTCCCGGCGAAGAGCGTGGGCCTCCTCTCGAGCGTCCCGGACTCGAGCGTGGACCTCTCGAAGGTGTCGCCGGACCTTCGCTTCGGGAATGTGAACACCGAGACCCTCCACAAGCCGAAGAACAGCTTCGCCATCGTGAACGGGTACCACCCGGAGCACCCGCGCAACACCCAGCTCATCTCTCTCCTGGCCGCCCATTCCGCGTCCATCCTGAGCGTGCAGGACTACTTCGGGGTGGACCCCCAGAAGGTGAAGGTGGGCACGGATGGCAAGCTCCGGTTCTTCTCCGGCTTCGCCACCACCGGCTACGGCAAGGGGGGACACGAGCACCTGAAGATAGACACCCTGGTGGACCCTTCGGACCAGAACCCGCTCTATCCAGGGCCGCTCCTCATCGAGTCGGATGACCCGGAGGATGCGCAGCAAATCCTCGACTGGAAGCGCAAGAACCTGAAGGCCCCCCACTCCATCCCCGAGCCTGACTGGGTGGACAAGCTTCGGAAGGTCTCCCCCTCCTCCTCCGTGGCGGCGGTCCTCATCTTCTTCGGCATGCGCCCCCTCGCCCGGGAGGAACTCAAGCGCATCATGACGACCCTCCCTCAGCCCGGCCAGAGGGCCCATGCCCTCAAGCTGGCCTTCGCGAGCCTGGGTTCTGGCGTGTCGCTCATCGAGAAGTCGACCAACGTGGGTGGGAAGTCGAGCCCCCTGTGGAAGTTCATCCTGCGGCTCACCGCCGAGGGCGGTCAGTTCCTCCATCACGAGGCGAAGTCGCTCGGGCGGTTGGACAAGCACTATCAGTCGCTCGAAAAACTCATCGACACGAGCAACGCCTCCACCGCCTTGACCGAGGCGAGCGGGGAGTTCCTCGGCGCGCGCGCCATGTCGGTCATCTTCGGGCAGGACAAGCTTCAACTGAAGATGGGGCATGGGGAGAAGAAGGGGACTCACGGCCTCGACCAGATCTGGGCCAAACGCGACGAGTCGAGCGGGGTGGTGGAGGCGTACTTCCTCGTCGAGTGCAAGGGCAGCAAGCACGCGGAGCTGGGACAGAACGTCCGGGAGACCCAGATGTCCCCCGCCTGGGTCTTCAAGAAGCTGCTGGAGCTGGCTCAGGACGACAGCACGCGCTTGAAGTCGCTGGCGAGGAAGGTGCTGAACGCCATGTTCGACGCCCAGAGCACCGTGAAGGTCCATGGCGTCATCATCCAGAGCCTCTTCGACCCGGGCCACTTCGATGAGAAGAAGCCCCGAGGACGATTCAACATCCGCATCACCTCGCAGCTGTATTTCCCGGACCTGCTGGAGTTCGCGAACGGAGCGCGGAAGGCCAAGCAAGGTGGCCAGACATGGAAGCAGCACTCGACCATTCTTCATGACCGGATGCCGCTGGCCCTCTACCTCCCGGAGTTCGGAGGCGTCCAGGCCATCCAGAAGGGCACGTCACCCATGCAAGGGACGCGGCCCAAGTCGCAGCAGACGAACGGCGTCTATCACGAGACGGTGGAGGGGTACCTCCTGTCCCGGGAGCACCAGGGCCGGCTCAAGCAGTTGAACCTCAAGCTCAAGCGGGTCACCGCGGATGGGGAATGCGCCTACAACACCGCGCGGGTCTGGCTGCAGGCCCACTCCGCCTTGTGGAAGCGCCTGGGGCTGACAGGGGTGCCTTCCGTGGCCGAGCTGAAAGACGAGGTCGTGAAGGAGATCACCCAGTCACCGGTGTTCGCGACGCAGTTCCTGGAGCCGGGGCAGTCCCTGGACGACCTCAAGAAGAAGGTGGCCGCGCGACACCTGTTCTTCGGCTCACACGGAGACATCGTCCTGCCAGCCCTCGCGAAGCGGTTGCGGCTGAGGATCCGCATCATCTACCCCAACGGCGCCGTCGAGGACCTCAACCAGTCGTTCCATCTCGGGTTGTCTGAAGACGCCCAGAACGGAGATCCCATCGTGTACGCGGTGCTGACCTCCTACATGGGCATTCCGGAGAACGTGGCGCACTACTACGGGGCGATCCGGCTCGCACCCCCACAACAACAACCCGTCGGCACGACGGCGCCGCAGCTCAAGCGCAAGGCCAACTCGGTGGACCCCACCGCCACGGGCAAGGGCGACCCGAAGAAGTCCCGGAAGGGACCCGTTCAGATGGACGAAGAGGAAGAGGAAGCCTCGCCGCCTCCCTCGTCCTCCAGCGGAACTCACAAGAAGCCGCCGCCCAAAGGAGGCTCGGGGGGCGGTTTCTCGAAGAAGACGGGGTTCTGAGCCTCGCGTGAAGGCCTCCGCTGGCCACTTCTCCAGCGGAGGTCCCTGCGTCAACTCACGGCGTGACGGCGGCGCGACGAGGCGAGTCCAGCTCGCGCTGCATGGTGTCGTCGCCCACGAGCAGGCCGTCGGCGAACATGGTCCGCTCGTTGGGGCTCAGCGACTCCAGCTCCGCGGGCGTGCCCAGCTTGAGGTTGTAGACCTTGCCGTCGTACGGCACGCGCTCGGTGGCGGTGATGGTCGCCGTGCCCGTCTGCGTGCGCACCGTGTCCTTCACCTGGACCTTCTCCGCGGCAATCACCAGGCCCGAGGACAGCAGCACCGGGTGCTTCTCCGTCAGCCGCACGTCATGGCCCTGGTCATCGCGCAGCCGGACCAGCGGCTTGGGCTCACGGCCGAAGATGAAGTCCTGCACCGTCAGCACCCGGCCGGCCGCATTCGCGCGGACCTTGTCGCCCACGCGCAGCGTCTCGATGGGCTTCTGCGCCCCGTCCGCCATGGTGATTCGCGTGCCTTCCGCCATGCAGCTGTTGAGCACGTTGAGGTTGAAGGGGTTGGTGGGCAGCGCCGTGCTGGTGAAGGTCACGGTCCTCGGAATCGCCGCGCCGGTGCCGCAAATCGCCTGCGCGTAGAGCGTCATGGACAGCACCACGGCCTCGTTGACGATCTTCTCCATCGTGCAGCCCGTGCCGCCGGACGCGGTGGTGTTCTGCGAGACGTTGACCAGCCGCTGAATCGTCGTGGTGCGCGCGCCCACGGGGAAGGCGTCGGAGACGTCCGCCAGGGTGGTGCACGTGCCGCCCGTGTCCGTCTTGATGAGGCGCAGCCGCGTCGTCATCGGGGCCTTCTGCATCGCCTGGATGACGCAATCCGCGGTCGCCGTCGCCCCGGCGTCGAACGTGCCCTGCGTGGGGATGTAGATGTTGGTGTTGTCGAAGGTGGTGCCCGCCTGGAAGGGGAAGTAGGCGGCCGGGTCGCCCGTCCAGGGCGAGCCCGTCTTGCGAAGGGCCAGGCCCGTGGACTGCGTCGGGAAGGGCGCCAGGGTGCCGCTGGCGTTGGCCACCATCGCGTAGTCGCAATCCGCCCCGCCGCGAAGCTGGCAGGTGGTCAGGTTGATGTTGGACCGGGGCTCATTGCTCGCGAAGCGGGGGTGGTCCAGGGTGAAGCTCGCGGGCGCGGCCACCAACGAGGTCTCCAGGCTGGAGAAGGAGACGTGCTCCTCACCCGTCTTGTCGTTGTGCGCCACCATCATCGACTCGACGACGACCTTGCGGTTGGGCTCCATCGACGGAGTCACCTTCACGGTGGTGTCGTCGAACGTCTTGCCGTCGTTGTGCTCCTCGTTCGCGCTCTTCGCCAGCACCCTCAGCTTCTTGCCGGCCAGGTCGCTCTCATACACGGTGACATCCGTGAAGACGTGGGTCGACCCGCCCGCGCACGTGGCGTAGGGGCTGATGATCAACGCGGGCGGCGCTTCCTGGGGCGGCTGCTGCTGCACGCCCTTGTTGGCCTGCGCGCCCCTGCCACCGTCGACCGTGCGCGAGTCGTTCACGTGGATGAAGTGGTCGCAGTTCCAGTCGGTGGGCTTGGGCTGCGGGTCTCCGCTCACCGCCTCCGCATGGGCGACTTCCAACGTCTGCAGCGCGCGCGCGAAGTCCTTGTTGGGCGTCTGCCCATCTCCCTGGGCCCCGGCGACGGCCTCCTGGAGGCGGTGCTTGGCGTATTCGTAGTGGTCCTGGTTCGCCAGGTTGAGGTGGACGAAGTCCTCATGCGGCGTGCGCTGATTGAAGTGCTCGACGACGGCGTCGTGCTGCTCGTCGACGGTCTTGGGCTTGGGCTGCGGTTTGATAACCCAGGGGCACCCAGGGAGCAAAGACAGGCATGTAGCGAGAATGGCGAGACGTCGCGTACGACGACCGTGAGTAAAGTTCATGACTCCCCCTCTGAGCAGGCCCTCAGTGAGCCCGGACAAGCACTGTCATACGCCCCGTGTTGAAAAGTCAACGATTGACATATGGCGTTGAGCGCCGGTCTTGCTCGACCCGGCCTGTCACATCGTGCTGTGTGTGTCCCATGTGAAGGATTGTGTCTCCGAGGGGCGGTGCCTGGGCATCCCGTGTCTCGCGGCCCGGCGACACGCGTCATGCGCACATTGACTCCGTGCGCCGCATGAGGGACGGGTGCGGACATGGCGCAGCGGAAAGTCCCAGTTCCCCACGAGGTCGCCGGAGAGCGGCTGGACAGGTTCGTCTCCAAGCACGTCCCCGGCTTCTCGCTGGAGCGCGCCCGGGCACTCATCGAGGCGGGCGGGGTGCGCATCCGGGGAAAGAAGTGTCAGCCCACGCGGAAGTTGTGGGGCGGCGAGGAGCTCGAAATCGAGCGGCCGGAGCCGCGCGCCTCGCCGCGTCCCGCCGCCGTGGAGGGGCCCGCGCTGACGGTGCTTCATGACGACGCGGCGCTGGTCATCGTGGACAAGCCGCCGGGTCTCGTCGTGGAGCCGGAGGGCCGCGCGGCCTCCGTCGTCGACCTGCTCGCGGCGCAGTGCCCTCCGTTCGATGTGGAGGGGCAGGCGCTGCCGGGCGTGGTGCACCGGTTGGACCGGGAGACGAGCGGCTGTCTGGCCTTCGCGCGCACCGACACCGCCGCCGCGGCGCTCCTGCGCGCCTTCCAGGAGAAGCAGGTGGACAAGCGCTACTGGACGCTCGTCCTGGGCCATCCTCCCGAGCAGGGCCGGCTGGAGGGTCCCTACGCGCGCAATCCGAATGACTCGCGTCGCTTCACCACGAAGGTGCCCTCCGCGCGCCGGGCGGCGCTGTCGTTCGAGGTGCGCGAGCGGCTGGACGGGGCGGCGCTGCTGGAGGTGGACCTGGACACGGGGCGCACGCATCAGATTCGCGTGCAGCTCTCCGAGGCGGGCTTCCCGGTGCTGGGGGATTCGCTCTACGGGACGGAGGCGGCGCGCGAGCACCCCGCGGCGAAGGCCCTGGGACGTCAGGCGCTCCATGCCTTCCGCCTGGAGCTGCCGAGTCTCCTGACGGGGCAGCCCGTGCGAGTCCAGGCGGAGCTGCCCGAGGACTTCCAGCGCGCGCTGGCCCTGCTGCGCCGCTGAGCGCTGGCGCGGGGCCGGACTCCACTTCGAGGCGGTGGAGTCCGGCGGGGACGGACTACTTCGGGTCGACGACGAGGACCATCCAGCGGTCTGTGGAGTGGTCGATGCGCACGTTGGCGGCACCGGCCTCCTGGAGCTGCTGCACGATGCTCTCCAGGAAGGACAGGTGCTCCTTGGGCGCGTCCACGAAGACGTTCTTCGAGCCGGTGCCCTTGGCCTTGGGCTTCTTCGCGGGCTGGGCGCCGTTGAGCGCCTCCGTCGTCGCGGTGGCCGCGGCCTTGAGCTGCGTGGCGGCGTCCTCCACCGTGGTCTCCGGCGCGCTCTCGACCTCAACCTCCGGCTCCTCGGCGGCGGGAGCGGCGGCGGCCACTTCCTCCTCGGCCTCCGCGCGGAGCTGGTTGAAGGTCTTCAGGTTGATGGTCGACCCGAACTTCGCCTTGAAGGACTCCAGCGCATCCTTGCTGCTGATGTCCGGTTGCTGGCGGAAGAGGGTGAGCAGGAACGAGTGGCGCTCCTGGGTCTGCTCCTGGGAAGTCCTCGGCATCGTCAAAACTCCTTCAGCCCTGGGAATGAAAGGCGGCGCAACCTAACCGACGCGGTTCCGGGAGGAAAGGTCGGGGGTGGGCAAGAGGGGCGGTGACTCTCCTGGTCCCTCGGCGAGCGAGACGGCCCGTGTGCCTGCCCGCTCCTGGGCGCCAGCGGGACGCATCGTGCCCATCCTGGAGCGTCATGGAGACCGCTGCCGAGACGAACGGGGCGCCGGCGTGGGTGGACATCTCCGTGCCGTTGCGCGACGGGATGGTGCACTGGCCGGACAACCCCGAGGTGCGCATCACCCGGGTGCAGGACCTGGAGCGCGGTGATGACGCCACCGTCTCCAGCCTGTCCCTGGGCGCGCACACGGGGACCCACGTCGACGCGCCCGTGCACTTCGTGAAGGGCGCCACGGGCGTGGACGCGCTGGCCTTCGACAGCCTCCTGGGTGTGGCGCGCGTGCTGGAGATTCGCGACGCGCGCGCCATCCGCGTCGCGGAGCTGAAGGGACACGCGATTCAGCCCGGAGAGCGCATCCTCTTCAAGACGGCCAACTCCTCGCGAGGCTGGGCCTCGAAGGCGTTCCTGCCGGACTTCGTGTACCTGTCCGTGGAGGGCGCGCGCTACCTGGCGGAGCGGAAGGTGCGCACGGTGGGCATCGACTACCTCTCCATCGGCAGTGCGGAGGAGGGCGTGCCCACCCACCAGGCCCTGCTGGGGGCGGACGTCTGCATCATCGAGGGGCTCGACTTGTCCTCGGTGGAGGCGGGCACCTACGACCTCGTCTGCCTGCCGCTGCGAATCGCGGGCGGAGACGGAGCCCCGGCGCGCGCCATCCTCCGGCGGCGTTGAGGCTCGGCGCTTCGCCTCTCAGGACTCCGCCACCTTGCGCCTGTGTCGCACGTAGAAGGCCGCGCCCAGCATCAGGGGAATGAACAGCGCGCCTCCCAGCAGCATCAGGCGTCGGCGCTTGCCCAGGTTGCTCTGCTCCTGCTGGGCGCGGACCTTCTCGAAGTCCGGCTCCAGACAAGACTGTCCGAAGGACCACCAGGGCGCGTCGATGCGCGCGCCCGTCTTCACGTACGTCTGCCACAGCCGCTGCACGCGCTCCGGCTCCGTGCGGGAGACGAACCGCGCCGCGTGGCAGAGCATCATCGCGTGGGCCTGACTGCGCGGGGGCAGGAGCGCCGCGCCGCGCTGGGCGAGGTCCGCCGCCGTGGAGCGGTAGTGGAAGCGCCACGGGTGTGGTGGTGCATGGGACTCCGCGCGCTTTTGTTCCAATGCGCCGAGGAGGGACAGGCGGCTCATGAACTCCCTGAACGGCTCCGTCCGGGGCGAGAAGTCCTCGTGGCTGTCGTAGTCGCTCAGGTCGTAGTTGCCGTCCACCCAGCCCCAGTCCGGAGCCACCTCCGTCCCCATCAACTCCAGGCCGAGTCCGCGCGCGAGCAGCGCCGCCGCGTACAGCGCCTCCGCTTGAGTCACCGCGTCCTGGGCCTGGGCGCCCTGCTGGAGCGCCTCCGTGTATTTGCGCGCGTGCCCCTCCCAGGGTGTGCCCCGGAAGTGTTCCAGCGCTTCGGTGTCGCGTCCGGTGCGCAGCAGGCGCCGCGCGAGCAGCAGGCGCAACCTCTGCGACAGGTCCGCCCCCTCGCCGACATCATCGTCGTACCAGAGCTGCCCTATCTCCGGCCTGCAGCGCTCGTCTCCCGAAGGCGGGTGGGCCGCGACGAAGCCCTGGAGTTCGTCCACGGACAGGACCCGCTCCGCGACGTAGGCGAGGTCCGGCCAGGAGCAGCTCGCCAGCATCCGCTCGGCGGCCTGGGAAAAGTCATTGCGCGCGAGCGCGAGCACTCCGCGCTCACCTTCCACGCGGCAGAGGGGACGGCGCGGCACCATTCCCTCGCCCACCCAGTCCTCCGAGTCAGGAAGCCCCCGCGCGGCCTCGGCGAGGTAGAGCTCCGCTGAGCCGGGGTCTCCCCGACGCAGCGCCAGCTTGCCCTGCACCCACGCCGCCAGCGGTGTCTGCTCCCGCTCCGCGAAGCGCTCGGCCAGGTCGAAGCGGCCCGCGCGCCATGCACCCGCCGCCAGCCGGTCCGCGCCCGCCACGTCCTGCACCGACGCGAGCGCCTCCAGCACGGCGGTGACTCCGCCCGCCGACACGTCCTCGGACCAGTACGCCTCCTGGCCGCGCGTCCACACGAAGGCGGCCATCAGCCGCTGCGCCACCGGGTCCTTCAGCGCGGCCTCGAGTCGGACGGCATCGCGAGAGACGGCCCGGGCCACCAGCAGCAGCGACGTCACCGCGTCGCCACTGCCATGCGCCGCCTGCTCCGCGTACAGGCGGATGGCACCCGCGTCGTCTCCCGCGCGGAGCAGCCCTCTCGCCTGTTCTCCGAAGCTGGCGACGGCGAGCCCCAGCGGGTCGTCGAAGCCCTCGCGCGCGAGCTGCCGCGTGAGCTCGAAGCCCTGCTTCGCATCCTGCTCGAAGCCCGCGCCCGCGTTTCGTCCCAACATGAAGGCGGCGAAGGTGGAGTAGTGGCGACGCTCGGAGGCCGGCAGCGCGAGCACCTCGAGGAACCGGGCGCGGGCGGCCACCGCGTCTCCGCTGGTGAAGGCGCGGGCCCCTGCCTCGTACAGGTTCGTCTCCCGCGCCCCTCCGCCCGTTCGCGCGTCGACGGGCTCGTCCTGGTCCTCCAGCACCCGGAAGGACTCCACGGGCTTGGGGACCAGCCTCGTGGCCTCGAGCGAGAAGGCGCCATCCGGCAGCTCGCCCAGCGTGCCAGCGCGGTCGACGAGGAGTCGGTGGGGGAAGTCCGGACCGCACGCGTCGGCGTCGCGCACCGGCGAAAGCAGCATGAGCACGAGCAGGGAGGCCAGCAGACTACGGAGCCACAAGTGACACCTCGGTTCCCCGCACGAAGCCGATGACACGTCTCTCGCCAGCGCGCAGGCGGGGGGGCGTGCGCGCCACGAGGGAAGTCCCATTCGGGGCGTAGCCACCCACGCCGTCGAGGACCTCCAGATTTCCAGAAAGGGTGAGGCGCGCGGGCGCCTGGGTGTCCACGTGGCCCGTGTTCGCGAGGACGATGTCGAGCGTGCCGCGCCCCGCGTCCACCAGTCGGTGCTCCAGTCGCGGCGTCAGCGGCTCGCCGCGCACCACCGTGGACAGCGTGGACAGGCTCCACGACTCCGCGTCGCCCGCGTGCCCGAGCCGGAACCAGACGAAGCCTTTCACGCCCTTCACCGGCTGCTCCCGCAGGGACGCGAGGAGGCGGGAGACCTCATGGGGCTCGGAGGTGAGGAGCGTGCCGTCCTTCAGCCGCGCGCGGTACGTGGGCAGCGCGACTCGGAAGGAATGGGGCGTGGCCTTCGCCCAAGCGTCGATGAAGCCGCGAGCCTCCTCGGGGGTGAAGAGGGTGGGGGCGCGCACCGCGTGCACCTGGACCACGACGTCGTCGGGGATGGACGTCAGCCGCTCCAGCACGGGCGAGGTGGCCCACGTGGGCAGCGCGGTGATGGACAGCTCCAGGTCTCCGAGCCCGCTCCGCTCGCGCGCGAGCCAGTCCGCGTAGGCGGGCAGGGATGCCGTGGCGCAATCATGGTCCACCTCCACGCCCCGGACCGTCACGCCGCGCGACCTCCAGTCACGGGCGAGGGTGGCGACCTCCTGGAGCGACACGCCGTCCAGCGGCGCTGTTCCGTCCACGCGAAGCACGGCCACCACCTCGCGCCCCGTCTTCGCGAGGGCCGGCACGTCCACCGCGATAGTGACGGGCGCCCGAGTGGTGCCGGAGCGCTCCCTCGCCAGGACGCGCAAGGCGCTCAGCTCCGAGGGCAGTCGGGTGAGCGCGTGGCCAAGCTCCGGGCTCCAGTCGCGCTGCCACACGTAGACCTCGTGCCCCAGGGGCGGCGTGGGGGCGCGGGTGCAGCCGAAAAGCAGACACAGCCCCACGCTCGCGAGGCTCACGAGGACTCTTGTCCAGGACGGAGGCGGGGTGCTCATGCGGAGACGCTGGCGGGGCTCGCGCGGGTTGACAGTTGCGTGAGCCCGCGCGGCGACATGGTGCCACAACGGCGCGACATGGGCTGCTCAGCCGCGTGACACGTGGATGCTAGGCTTCCCAACTTTCGAGCTTCGGGAGGAGCCCCGCCTGAAGAGGCGTCTGGGTCTGCTGGTCGTGGAGTGAGCGGCCTTCAGCGCGCGCGGGCCCGAGCGGGCTCGGGAGGCCCGCCGTGGACGCAGTGCAACAGCGAGGGCGGGTCGAAGCAGGTGAATTGCTGGTCGACCAGCTTGCACACGCCCCGAGGCGTGCTGGCGCAGCGCGCCTCCGTGCGGGTGGACTTGCAGTCGAAGCCGCAGGCGATGTCTTCCGACGCATTGACACACCAGGGCCTGGGAGTCGCCTCGGCGTACTCGTGGATGACGCTCTCCGGCGGGTCCCAGCAGACGAGCTTCCCGAAGTGGGTGGTGCAGACACCGTAGGGGGTGTTGTTGCAGGCCACCTCTCCGTTGGACAGGCGGCAGTTGAAGCCGCAGGCCACCTTGCCTCGGACGGACTTGCACTCGGGACTCACCGGGGTGCGGGGCGGGTGGAAGATGACAACCCGTGGCGGGTCCCAACAGTAGACGCCTCCGTTGGTGACCTCGCACGTCCCGTAGGGCGTCTGGGCACAGTCGAGGTCCGACGCGCTCGTCTTGCACTGGAAACCGCACACCGTGCGCCCCCGGGAGGAGATGCACTCAGGGGAGGGCGG
>NZ_JABXEM010000098.1:0-35934 GCF_013372595.1 Myxococcus sp. AM011 | reverse complement strand
CCGCCAGCGTGGGCATGGCCCGGGCAGGCGCCCACCCCCACTCCGGTGCGCCCCTCCGTTGGCCAAGGGCCGAGGCACCATCCCCCAGGGCCCCATTCACTGTTGGAGGCCATGCTTCGGACCGTGGCCATGTGGTGAATTGGGTGACGAGCGGGCCGGATGGCGTCATGCTCGCGTCCATGAAGACGAGTCGCGCGGAAAGGGCCGAGGTGCTCGGGGCGGCACTGAAGGCCGCCCGCCAACAGGCGGGGCTCGGCGTGGAAGTCGTGGCCGAGCGCCTGGAAATGCCCCCGGAGGTCCTCTCCAGGGTGGAACGCGGAGTCATGGTACCGACCATCTCCACCCTGACGCGGTTGTGCGTCATCCTGAAGCTGGATCCGGACACCCTCCCGGACCTCCCCGAGATGAGTGACTGAGCCTGGCCCGGGTGCGCGCCGGGAGGCGGCCTGACGGCCCCACCGACGTCCCCGGAAGCGGTGGCCGTTCCCCGGTGGGAGGCTTCCGTCCGCGCCGCCGAGAGGCGATGCTGCGACGGGCCCGCACGCACGTCGGACTTCCCTCCCCTCGCCGCCATCGATGCGCTGTCCCTCCTGCCATCGTCGTGTGGTGGATAGCTGTCCCCTCCACCCCACGGCCGCGCTTCCGCCGCGCACGCCTCCGGCCCTCCCGTCGGACGTTCCCGGCTACCACGTGGGCCGTGCCCTGGGCCGAGGAGGCTTCGGGCGGGTCCACGCCGCGCGCCGGGAGGTGGACGGACGGCACGTGGCGCTCAAGGTGCTGGAGCCGCTCGCGTCCGAGCGCCTGGCGCGGGAGCTGGAAGCGCTCCGCCGCATCGGTCCCCCCTTCACCCCGGAGCTTCTGGGGGAAGCGCGCACATCCGAGGGTGAGCCCGTCATCGCGATGGAGCTCATCGAAGGCCAGACGCTGGCGCGGCGGCTGGCGGAGCTGCCAGGGCCGGGCGCCCTGCCATGGGACGAAGCGCGAGCGGTGATGGTGGCCCTGGCGCGGGCCCTCGCGCGCGTGCATGCCGCGTCGGTGGTGCACCGGGACTTGAAGCCCGAGAACGTGATGCTCGCTGGTGAGCGACTGGTGCTCGTCGACTTCGGGCTCGCGCGCGTGGGAGCCGCCCAGGACGAGGCCCCTGCCCCCACCGTAACGAGGACGGGGCAGCGACTGGGCACCCACGAGTACATGGCGCCCGAGCAGTGTCACGACGCGCGCATCATCGACGCGCGTGCCGACCTCTACAGCCTGGGCATCGTGTACTTCGAGCTGCTGTGCGGCCGGCCGCCGTTCGTCGGTGAGACGGCTTCGGTGCTCCAGGCGCATGTCTCCCGCAGGCCTCCCTCACTCGCGAAGCTGGTGCCGTCGGCCATGCCGGATGAGGTAGAGGCGCTCGTGGCTCGCCTGCTGGCGAAGGCTCCCGAGGAGCGGTGGGCCTCGGCGTCGGAGGTGGCTGATGCGCTCGAACGACTGCCGATGATTGGGCAGCACACCAGGGTGGAGCAGCGACCCGCGGGTGGAGGTGTCGAGAGCGGCGGAGCTTCCGCGCGGAGGAGCGAGGCCAGCCCGACGGGGTCGCGGGAGATCGCCCTGCTGGGCGTGAGGACCTCGCTCGACGTTCCCACTTTGCACGGGCACCTCTCCGGCATCGGCGCGGAGCTGGCGCGGGTGGAGGCGGGGCTCGCGCTCTTCGCGTTCCCTCATGCGACGGACGTGGAAGCAGGCGTGCGAACCGCACACAAGGCCGCGGAGGCGCTCGCGAGCGTGTTGCCTCCGGGCTCGACGCGCGCGGTGCATCGAGCGCTCCTGCGTGTACGGGAGCGCGGTGGTCGGCTGGTGCTGGGTGGAGCCGCGCTCGAACACGTGGAGCGCTGGTGGCCAGCGTCCCCCGTCGTCGCCAACGTCCAGTCGCAGACCGGAGAGGCCGAAGCGTCCGGACTCGATGCCGCGCACACGTCGTCCTCTGCTCTTGCCGAAACGCTGCCCCTGACTCGGGATGGCGCGTCCGGCCTCGATGTCGCGCACAGCTCGATGTCTGCCTCCACCGAAACGCTGCTGCTGACCCCGGAGGCGAGGGCCAGCCTTGGGGAACCCGAGCCCGGACGCACGCCGACTCCCACCACGGAGCTGGAGCCTCCGCGTGCCGCCTCTCTGCGCGGGCGCGACGGTGAGCTGAAGTGGCTGCGCGAGGGTGTGACGCGAATCAGCGAGCGCCGCGCGCCGCTGCTCCTCACGTTGCTGGGCGAAGAAGGGCTCGGCAAGACGCGACTGCTCACCGAGTTCCATCGAGAGCTGTTGGACGCGGGCGCGGCCTCCAGCGTGCTCGTGGAGGCCCACCGCGACGAGGCCAGCGCGACCGAGAGCGGCCTGGGAAACCTGCTCACCACCGTGCTGGGAATCGCGCCCAGCACGCCGTCCGACGAAGCCGTGAAGCTCCTGCTCCAGGGCGCGGGCCTCACGCTCGACTTCGCCACCCTGCACCCGGCGGCGCGGCGGCAGCACATCGCCCGAGCCCTCGCATCCCGATTGCGCCAGCTCGCTGAAGTCCGGCCCCTGGTGCTGCTCGTCGACGACGCGGAGACGTTGGACCCCACGGCGCTGGATGCGCTGGAGCTGGCCACGCTCGCGGGCGTTCAGGCGCCGCTGTGCATCGTCCTCGCGGGCCGCCATCGCCTGCTGGGCCTGCGTCCCTATCTCGGCGAGCGCTCCGCCGACACCGCGCGCCGGGAGCTGGCGCCGCTGGAGGACGGAGCCGCGAGGGATGTGCTGCGCGAGCTTCTCCATCGCGTGGACGTGCCCGCCGAAGAGACGCTGCGCGAGTTGGTGGAGCGGTGTGGCGGGTCACCCCTCCGACTGGTGGAGCTGGTCCGCGCACTGCGGGCGGCGGGGGCCATCCGGACTCGCCTCGGAGGCGGCGGCTACCTCGCGGCCGAAGCGCTGGATGCACGAGGCCTGGACAGCCCGAGCCCCGACGAGCGGATGGCGGTGCGCGGCCTCGCTGCGCTCCCGTCCGGACTGCGCTCGCTGCTGCAGGTGGCGGCGGTGCTGGGCGACGACGTGCGCTGGGAGGAGCTGTCCACCACGCTCTCGCTCCTGGAGCAGGAAGAAGACCTGGACCTCTCGATGGACCCGGGCGTGGGATTGGAGCGCCTGGCGCGCCTCGGGATGGTGGAGGCTCGAGGCCCCCGACGCTGGCGCTTCGAGCACACCACCCTGCGCGAGGCCTTCGCCGCGCAGCTCCCCGCGCCCCTGCGTCGTCGCATCTGCGGCGCCGCGCTGACCGCCCTCCCCGATGTCCCCACTCCGCGCAGGGCTCGCTGGGCCGAGGCCGCCGGGGAGACGCTCCTCGCGCTGGAGCTTCACCATGCGATGGCGGAGACCAGCCGGCGCGGGCACCGGCTGCTGGAGGCGGAGCGCCACTACTCGGCCGCGCTGTCCCTGCTCCCGAGGGACCACGAACTACGCAAGCTGGACCTGTTGTCGGGGCGGGGCCGCGTTCGCTATCGGCTCCAGCGCATCGACGACGCACTGGAGGACCTGCGCGAGGCACGACGTGTCGCCCACGCCCGTGGCTCCGTGGTGAGGGAGGCGGACCTGCTCCTGGAGGAAGCCACCGCGCTCGACTGGCGTGATGACACGGAGGACGCCATCACGTTGCAGGAGCAGGCCCTGCGACTGCTGGGCGATCCCGTGCCCTCCGAGATGGCTGCGCGCCATGCGATGGCTCGCGCCCGGGTCTTCGTGCGGCGCGAGGACATCACGGGCGCCATCACCCCGCTGGAGGAAGCGGTGACGCTGGCACGCGCGACTCGCGACGCGGAGACCGAAGCCATCGCCCTGGCCATGCTCGGCGCGATGCTGGGATGGACGGGACAACTCGAGGACTCCGAGCGGCGCTTCAACGAGGCCATCTCCCTGTGCGAGTCCACGGGCGACACGCTGCACCTGGGCGTCACGCTCAACAACCGGATGGTGCTGCACGTCCAACGGCGCGACGCGGCGGGCGCACGTCGAGACTTGGAGCGCGCCGTCAGCCTGGGACGCGAGCTGGGCAACGTGCAGATTGAGCGGACCTCCGCGTTCAACCTCGCGCTGCTCCTGGGCTACCAGGGACATGCGGCGGAGGCGTTGCCCCTCGCCCGTCGCGCGGGAGTCCTCAGCCAGCGGTACTTTCCGCGCTCCATGGCGCAGGACGCGCTGCTGGTGGCGCGCCTGTGCTGTGAGGTGAAGGACCTGGCGGAGACGGCTCGGCAGCTCGCGTGGTTGGAGGAGTCGACGTCGCTCGCGGGCATGTCCCCAGCGGACCAGCTCATGGCCTCCGTGGTGCGGCGCGTGGTCGATGAATCGCTGGGTGAACGCCCCTATGCCCGAGCCTTCTGGGAGGACCGGGTGGACTCCGCCAGGACGCGGATGACCCCGGACGAGCGGATGGAGGTCCTCGTCTGGGCCGCCCGAGCCGCCCGGGCGGCGGACGATGACGAAGCCCTGCGCGCCCGAGTCGCCGAGGTCGAGGACATCGCCCACGAGGCACCGCTGTGGACCGAGCGCGTGCGGGGGCTCGTGACAGATGGGCTCGGGAGATAGAGGGTCCAGCGGCGGACGGTGCGAGTTCGGCCCGGGCCACTGGTCGGATGGCTCCCGGCGGGGCGCTCGTGCCAAGCAGGGAGGGGAGGCGGGAGGAGCCCGGCCCGTGCTAGCAGGAACCGTGGAGAGTGGATGGCGGAGATGAACGAGCGCGATGGCGCGGGGACCCAAGGCCAGGTCTCGCTCTACGGAGACGAGCTGGAGCCGGGCGCCCTCGTCGGTCCCTGGGTGGTGGAGGCCCGAGTCCACTCCGGCGTCACCGCATCGCTCTACCGTGCCACACACGTGGACACGCGAACCCTCGCGGCCGTGAAGGTGGTCCGCGCCCACTTCAACCACGTGAGCGAGGTCCTCAAGCGGTTCAAGCAAGAGGCCGACACGCTCCAGGCGCTCCACCATCCGCACATCGTTCGCGTGCTCGAATACGGAGAGCTGCGCGACGGACGTCCCTGGCTCGCCATGGAGTGGCTGGAGGGCGAGAGCCTGGACCGATGGCTCGCGCGCCGAGGGCCCTTCTCGCTCGCGGAGGCCCACACGGTGATGGAGGAGCTGGGGAGCGCGCTGGCCCAGGCGCATGGCCAGGGCATCCTGCACCGTGACTTGAAGGCCCAGAACGTCATGCTCCTGCCGCGCGCGGAGGGCTTCACCGTGAAGCTGGTGGACTTCGGCATCGCCAAGGTCGCGCCCGTTGAAGGCAGCGCGGGCCTGACGAGCGCGGGCGCGGTGCTGGGCACTCCCGTGGCCATGGCGCCGGAGCAGATTCTCGGACAGGCCGTGGACGCGCGCGCGGACCTGTATGCGCTGGGAGTCCTCCTCTACCAACTGCTCACCGGCAAGCTCCCCTTCACCGGCGCAAGCGCGGTCGAAATCGAGGAGCAGCACCTGCACGCACCTCCACCGCGGTTGGGTGAGAGCGTGCGCGTTCCCCAAGGACTGGAGGCCCTGGTCCGACGGTGTCTGGCGAAGCGGCCCGAGGAGCGCTGGCCGGATGTGGCGACGTTCCTCTCGGCGCTGCGCTCCTCGCTCACGTCCGTGGACGAGGCGACGTGGGCCGCGGGGCTCTACCTGGACCTGCGCTTCCGCGAGTCACTCGAGGACCCTTCGGACGAGGCCATGGACGCGAGGGACGAGGCCCTGGAGTGGAGCCGCGCGCTGCTGGAGTCCTCGGGCTGGACGTTGGCGATGGAAGGCGGCAATGCCCTCCTCGCATGGCGGGAGCTTCCTTCCGAGTCCTCGGCACGGGACGTCGAGCGCGAGGGGTGTCGCAAGCTGGCTCAGCAGCTCCTCGGCGGAGCGATGGGGCTCGCGGGCGACGCGCTCGAAGCGCGGCTCTATCTCCATGCCGCGCCTGGCGAGCCCTCCACGGACTCGCGGGGAGGTCGGCGACTGGTGGGCGGCCTGCTGTCCCGGCTCGAAGGCTGGGCCACGGGGGGCACGCCCGGCGTGGTGGCGGAGCGAGCCACCGACTGAGGTGGCTCAGGTCCGCAGGCCGCGTCGTCGCAGCAGTCGGTACAGGTACACGCGGTCCATGTCGGCGGCGGTAGCGGCCTGCGACACCTTGCCTCCATGAAGCTGCATCAGCGCGTCCAGGTACTCGCGCTCGAAAACCTCGAGGGCCCGGCGACGCGCCTCCGCGTACGGCTGCTTCGGGTCCACCATGCTGCCGAGGACGCCCTGCGAGCTCACCTGCTCCGTCGTGGGCGGCATGGCGTCCTGGAACACGAGGCAGCGCTCCAGGTGGTTTCGCAGCTCACGCACGTTGCCGGGCCACGCGGCGTGCTGGAGCTGGTCGATGAACTCCGGCGTGCTCAGGGCCGCGACGTGCGCGGGCTCGGCGCCGAACGCGGCGAGGATGCGCTCGGCGATGAGGGGGATGTCCTCGGGGCGCTCGCGCAGGGAGGGAATGAGGATGCGCACCACCGCGAGCCGGAAGAACAGGTCCGGCCGGAAGCGGCCCGCGTTCACCTCCGCGCGCAAGTCCCGGTGGGTCGCCGCGATGACCCGCACGTTGACGGGCTGATACGTGTTCGCGCCCAGGCGGCGAATCTCGCGCTGCTCCAGCACGCGCAGGAGCTTCGGCTGGAGCTCGGGCGGAAGCTCCCCCACTTCGTCGAGGAAGATGGTGCCACCGTCGGCCTCTTCGAAGGCACCGATGCGCCGCTGGAGCGCGCCGGTGAACGAGCCCTTCTCGTGGCCGAACAGCTCGCTCTCCAGCAGGTTGCCGGGAATGGCGCCGCAGTCGACGGTGAGGAAGGGGCCGGCCGTGCGAGCGCCCGCGCGATGGATGGCCAGGGCAGCGCGGCTCTTCCCCGTCCCCGTCTCGCCTTCGAGCAGCACCGTCGCGTCACTGGCGGAGGCGCGCTCCATCAGCGCGAAGCTCGCGCGGGAGACGACGGAGGTGCCGACCAGCTCACCGAAGAAGGTGCGCTCGGAGATCTGGAGGCGATTGCTCTCGGGACTGAAGTCGAAGCGCACGCTGACGCGGCCCAGACGCAGCACGCTGCCGCCGCGCAGGTATGCCTCGCGGATGTGGACACCGTCGAGCACGGTGCCGTTGAGACTGTCCAGGTCCCTCGCGCGCGCGCCCTCGCGGTCGACCCGCACCTCGCAGTGGAAGCGCGAGACGGTGGGGTCCTCGATGACGAAGTCATTGAGGGCATGCGAGCCGATGGAGAAGGTATCCGCGTTGGAGTCCTTGGTCTGCCCGGGCTGCGGGCCCTCCAGGACGGTGAAGCGGAAGCGACGGACCGCGCCGGTGAAGCCAGGGCGGCCGGAACCGGTGGGCCGAGTCTGCTGGGCGTCCTCGCCCTTGGAGGGGGTGCGGTCCGCCCCGGGAGGCCGCTCGGAGATGCTCATGGGCGCCCCACGCTAGCACGGTAGGATGCGCCCATGGCCTCCCTCCATTTTCTCGGTGCCGCTGGAACGGTGACGGGCTCGAAGTTCCTCCTCGAGCATGACGGCAAGCAGGTCCTCGTGGACTGCGGGCTCTTCCAGGGCCAGAAGGAGCTGCGACAACGGAACTGGGAGCCGCTGCCCCTGCCTGCTCGGGACATCGACGCCATCGTCCTCACGCACGCCCACATCGACCACACCGGCGGTCTCCCCCGGGTGATTCGCGAAGGCTACAGAGGGCCCATCTACACCACGCCGGGCACCCGCGACTTGACGGCGTTGCTGCTCCCGGACTCCGCGCACCTGCACGAGGAGGAGGCCCGCTACGCGAACAAGGAGGGCTACTCCAAGCACCGCCCCGCCCTGCCCCTCTACACGGTGCCCGACGCCGAGCGCGCGGTGGAGTTGATGGAGACCTTCAGCTACGAGCGGCCGAAGGAAATCCTTCCGGGCATCACCCTCACCTTCTACCGGGCGGGCCACATCCTGGGCTCGGCGGTGTGCGTGTTCGACTTGAAGAGCACGCGTCAGCGCGTGGTCTTCAGCGGGGACCTGGGACGCTACAACGCGCCCATCCTGAGAGACCCACAGAGCGTGGACTCGGCCACGACGCTGGTCGTCGAGAGCACCTATGGCGACAGGCAGCACCGCGACACGAAGCCCGTGGATGCGCTGTGCGAGGCGGTGACGGGCGCCTTCGACCGCGGAGGCGTGGTGGTGATTCCCGCGTTCGCGGTGGGACGCACGCAGGAGATTCTCTTCCACCTGCGGAATCTGGAAGAGGCGAAGCGCATCCCGGAAGTGGATGTGTTCGTCGACTCGCCCATGGCATGTGACGCGACGCCGCTGTACCTGATGCACCCCGAGGAGCACGACCTGACGATGAAGGCCATCGTGGAGCGCGGGGCATCTCCGCTGGCGACGCGACGGACACGGTTCGTCACGTCCGCGAAGGAGAGCAAGGAACTGAACCAGCACCGGGGCCCGGCGGTCATCATCTCCGCGTCCGGCATGGCCACGGGTGGACGGGTGCTGCATCACCTGAAGCACCGCCTGCCGGACCCGCGCAACACGGTGCTCTTCGTGGGCTACCAGTCCGTGGGCTCACGAGGTCGGCGGCTGCTGGATGGCGAGAAGGAGACCCTCATCCACGGGCAGCGCGTGCCGGTGGCGGCGGAAATCCAAACGGTGAGCGGCTTCTCCGCGCATGCGGACTGGACGGAGACGATGCGCTGGATGGAGGGCTTCGATTCTCCGCCGCGCCAGACGCTGCTGGTCCATGGTGAGCCGGAGGCACTGGAGGCGCTCCGGCGACGCGTGCAGGCGAAGAGCTGGAACGCCTACGTGCCTGGCTACATGGAGAAGGTGGAGCTGGAGCTGGCGGTCTGAGGCTGTCGGCTAGGACTTCTCGGTGCGGGTACCCGTCCGCACCAACCAGCGGACGATGAAGTCCGGTCCGTTTCTGGCGTGACCGGACACATGCTCCAGCAACGAGGGCCGAGCATCCCCTGTCCAGAGGCTCACGAAGTCGTCCATCCACCAGTGAGCCAGGGAGCGCGCTGCGCGAGCCACCGTCTCACGTGACACTTCGGACAGGGAGCGCTGGTGTTCCATCAGCTCGCGCACGAGCCGGGCCGGGAGCAACCAGCACTCGGCGCGAGGGATGGGCGGCACGAGGAAGAGACAGAAGGCCGCGTCGGTCCGAGAGAGCATCCCGTCGAGCTGCTCACGTCCGAGCTTGAAGTGAGGCAACCACTGTCCTTCACCGCGCTGTTCCAGCTTCACCACCTGCACGAGCACCGCGCGCTCCGTGCGCACGAAGCCGTCGACATTCGCTTCGAGGATGAAGGCCACCTCGGGTCCGGTGGTGGCGCGCGTGGCCGCGCCCTTCGCGCCCCGCTTTCTCTTCGACGCGCGTGGACGAACTGGGGCCTCCGTCGGCGTTGCCTCCTCGACCCATCGTGACTCAGCGGCGGAGGTCGTCACCGGAGCGAGCAACGGAGGCAGTGCATCCGTGCTGTCGGGTGGACCCTCGACGGGTGTCACCGGTGAAGTCTGTGCTTCTTCGGCTCCATCGGACGCAGCAACGTCAGCGAGTGACTCCGCTTCCCGGAGGTCCGGTGCGAGCACTTCATCCGGTTCCCCGTCACGAGGAGCCACATCAGCGAGCGGCTCCGAAAGTGACCCCACTTCCTCAAGGTCCGGTGCGCCAAAATCACCTGGTTCACCATCGAGAGGAGCAACTTCAGCGAGCGATTCCGAGAGTGGCCCCACTTCATGGATGCCCGGTGCGCTCGCATCACCCGGTTCACCCTCAGGAGGAGCAACATCAGCGAGCGACTCCGAGGGGGGTTCTGCTCCCTCGATGTCCCGCGCGCTCATTCCGCCATCGGACGCGGAGACAGCAAGAGTGCCGTCCTCGGAAGGACCTGCCGCCCAGCCGTCCGCCACACTCGAATCCTCTAGCGCGGCCTCGTCCGGAGTGGAGTCTGAGTGCGCCGTCACTGACGGCTGCGCATCCTCCGCCACGGTTTCGTCGTCGCGCGCGGTAGCAACCCCGCTTGCCGCGACGGCTCCCGAACCCTCGATGGTGGCAACGAGCTCATCCACCACACCACGAACCTGCCCCTCCGTCAGAGGAAGCGGATCCTCGGGCACGAGGTCCGCCACGCGGCGAACCGTCAGCTCGAAGTCCAGCGGCAGAGGCTGCCCCTGCGCCAGCAAGGTCAACAGGTCCGCCTTCACGCGGCCCATCTCCCCGCTCAGCCCATCCAACAGCGAGGCCACCAACTCTCCCGTGTCCTCGCGGAACCGCTCCGGGTAACGCGTGGCGAAGTCCGTCTCCACCCGAGTCACCGCGCCCAGCAACAACTCCTCCAGGTCGCGATCTCGCAGCCACGTCCGCCCGGCCAGCGGCACCGCACGAGTCACATGCAGATGCCGCAACGCCTCCGTCAACGAAGCCGGAGCCACGGCCCCCGTGGGCTTCACGGCGGGCCCTTCCTTCCCCGTGCCCTGGAGCCACCGCTGCAACGTGCGCACCCGCAACCGGACCCGCGATGACGGGTGGTCCTTCAGCTTTCGCACCTGTCGTCGGTCCGTCTCCGTGCGCAGCAGCGACAGCACCGTCAGCTCCGCCTCGGACGACGCCGCATCCGGCGCGCACCACAGGAAGAACTCGATGGCCGCCTTGCGAAGCATGGGCTTGCGCCCCACCCGCTCCGCCACGTCCTCGCGCCACGCCGCCAGCTCATCCATGCCCGGTCGCGCATCCACCGCCACCAGACGAGGCCACAGGTCCGCGCACTCCTCCGCCAACCAGCACAACTGCACGAAGCCAGGAGCCAGGGGTTCCAGCTTCGCCCGAGTCCGCTTGCGCCGCTCGAACGCGTCCGCCAGGCCCTTGCGCACCGCCGCGCGAAACAGCCGCTCCTCCAGCCACACCAGCGCCAGCACGAGCCCCGGCTCACCCTTGCGCAGCGTGGCCTGACAGTGGTCGAGCACGAAGCGCACGGGCTCCAGGCTCGCCGCCACCTCGAAGTCGCTGCCGACCAGCGCGCCCATCGCACCGCGCAGCCCATCCACCGGCGGCGCATCGAACCGCGCGAGCAGCTCGCACAGGTTCTCCACCACGGACGTCGGCCCGCCCACCTCCAGTGTCCGCGCCAGCAGCAAACCCGCGCGAGCACACCACTCCGGCTCCTTGCGGCCATTCGGATAACACGCCAGGAAGCCGCGCATCGCTCCGCGGCCCTCCGGTGACGTCGCCAGGGCGAACAGCCGCTCGGCCAGGACCTCGGAGGCCTCCTGCCACGGAATCCGCGAGGCGCGCGTCCGGATGAAGTCCGCGAGCCTGTCCCTGCCCGCCTCGGCGGTCGCCGGCAGGAGCGCGCGAAGCTGCTCCAGCATCCCGATGGCCTTCGCGCCGGTGGCCATCACCCGCTTGAGGTCCACCTCCACCGTGTCCTGGAAGCGCAGCGCGCGCCCATCGAACGTGCACGACACGTCCCCCACGAGCGTCGCCAGCGAGTCCGGATGCCGCTTGAGGTAGCGCGTCAGCACCGTCGACACGGAGTCCTCGGTCTCCCGACGAATCCGCGTGGCGACCTCCGCGTCTCCCGCCGCGCGCAGCACCTCCAGCATCTGCGTCCGCCGCGTCAGCAAGCGCTCCAGCAGCCCGGTCGGCGGCGCCGCATACGGCCACAGCAGCTCGCTGCACGAGCCCACCAGGAACAACAACTCCGCGAGCCCTCGTTCCCCCGAGGCAACGCGCTCCCACGCCGCGAGCTGCGCCTGGTTGCGCTCCTCCAGCGAGGCCCCTCGCACCCATAGCGCGAAGGACTCCGTCCATTGCGAGGACGCCGACACCGCCTCCGCATCGGGCGTGCCCGACACTCCCTCATAAAGCGGCCGGATCGACTCCGGCCACGCGGCCTCACCGGACGGCTGCATGCGCGCTCACGGTCCTCATGAAGTCGAACCCTCTGCCAGGGCTGGCGCGTCCACGGACGGCGCCACGGTGATGACCACGGACTTCGACGCGGGGGTGCGACTCTTCTCGGCGTAGCTGTCCACCGGCACCAACACGTTCGTCTCGGGGAAGTACGTCGCCGCGCACCGGCGCGGAATGTTGTACGGCACCACCACGAACCTCCGGGCCACGCGCTTCTCGTCCCGGAAGTGGCTCGTCAGGTCCACCACCTGTCCCTCGGTGAGCCCGCGCTCCTGGATGTCCTTCGGGTGCATCAGCACGACGCGCCGCCCACCGCGAATGCCTCGATAACGGTCATCCAGGCCATACACCGTGGTGTTGAACTGGTCATGCGTCCGCAGCGTCATCATCAACAACTTCCCGGGCTCCAGCTCCTCGCGGGGCATCGCGTGCACCGTGAAGTGAGCCTTGCCGCTCGCCGTCGTGAAGCGCCCCTCGCGAGGCCCGTTCGGCAGGAAGAACCCCGCGGGCTCGCGGACGCGGCGATTGAAGTCGCCGAAGCCCGGGATGACTCGGGCAATCAAGTCCCGGACGCGGTCATAGTCCTCCACCAGCGACCGCCACGGCACCTTCGAGCGAGAGCCCAGCACCGCCGTGGCCAGCCGCGCGACGATGTCCGGCTCACTGAGCAGATGCTCGGAAGCCGGCGCCACCGCGCCGCGCGAGGCATGCACCACGCCCATCGAATTCTCCACCGTGACGAACTGCGCCCCACCCACCTGCACATCCCGCTCGGTGCGACCCAGGCACGGGAGGATGAGGGCCCGGCGCCCATGCACCAGATGCGCGCGGTTGAGCTTGGTGGACACATGCACGGTGAGGCGCGTGCGTCGCAGGGCCTTCGCGGTGAGCTCCGTGTCGGGCGTGGCCGACAGGAAGTTGCCGCCCATCGCGAAGAACACCCGGACCCGGCCCTCGTGCATGCCGTGGATGGTGTCCACCACGTCCAGGCCATGGTGACGCGGAGGCTCGAAGTCGAGCTCCCGGGCGAGCGCATCCAGGAACTCGGCCTTCGGCCGCTCCCAGATGCCCATGGTGCGGTCCCCCTGCACGTTGCTGTGGCCACGCACCGGACAGACGCCCGCGCCGGGCTTGCCAACGCTGCCTCGCAACAGCGTGAGGTTGACGATCTCCTGGATGTTGGCGACCGCGTTGCGGTGCTGGGTGAGCCCCATGGCCCAGCAGAAGATGGTGCGCTCGGACCGGGCGAGCAGCTCCGCCGCCGCGAGAATCTGAGCGCGCGGGACGCCACTGCGCTCCACGACGTCGTCCCAGCTCACCTCCGCGATGTGGGCCACGTACGCCTCGAACCCGAGCGTCCTGTCCTCGATGAACGAGCGCGCCACCACCGTGCCGGGCTTCTGCACCTCCAAGTCCAACAGCGCCTTGCCCAGCCCCTGGAGCAGCGCCACGTCGCCGTTGATGCGCACCTGGAGGAACTGGGTGTTGAGCGCGGTGCCCGGGCCGATGAGCTGGAACACCTCCTGCGGATGCTTGAAGCGATTGAGGCCCGTCTCCGGCAGTGGATTGATGCTGACGATTTCGCAGCCCCGGCGCGCGGCGGCCTGGAGCGTCGTCAGCATGCGCGGGTGGTTGGTGCCCGGGTTCTGGCCGATGACGAAGATGGCCTGTGCCTGGTCGAAGTCCTCCAGCGTGACAGTGCCCTTGCCGATGCCGAGCGTCTCGCTGAGCGCGGTGCCGCTGGACTCGTGGCACATGTTCGAGCAGTCCGGCAGGTTGTTCGTGCCGAACTGCCTCACGAACAACTGGTACAGGAACGCGGCCTCGTTGCTGGTGCGTCCGGACGTGTAGAAGCACGCGGCGTCCGGCGTCTCCAGCGCGTTGAGTTCTTCCGCGACGAGCGCGAACGCTTCCTCCCACGAGATGGGCGTGTAGTGCGTGGCGCCCTCGCGGAGCACCATGGGGTGCGTGAGGCGGCCCTGCTTGCCCAGCCAGAAATCGGACTGGGCGCACAGCTCCGCCACGCTCCACTGACGGAAGAAGTCGGGCGTCACGCGCTCCGTCGTCCCCTCCTCCGCCACCGCCTTGGCGCCGTTCTCACAGAACTCCGCCACCGAGCGATGTCCCGGGTCCGGCCACGCGCACCCCGGACAGTCGAAGCCGTCCTTCTGGTTGACCTTGAGCAGCAGGCGCGTGCCACGCACGGCCCCCATCTCGCCCCAGGCGTGCTTCATGGTGGAGATGACGGCGGGAATACCGCCAGCGACTTCGGACAGGAGGCCGACCAGGGGAGCCTTCGACTCCTCGGGTGGTTGGACGGGAGGAAGCAGCGGCGTCAGCGCCGAGGCCGATTCGCCCTGGGTCTCCTCTTCGTCCCGCTGTACTTCGGCCATGCCCCGCCCTCCAGGTGCCATGCGGACGTCCGCCCGACCGTGGCGCGCCCGAGTCTACCGCTCCCGGGCCTCGCGGGTACGTCTGCTCGACGCCGCTCCTTCACGGACCTCATTCCCGCCCGGCCCGCGCCCGGACAGCCAACGGGGCAAGGCCGCGTTGCCAGCACCGCGCACGGTCAAAACCCTCTGGAGACAGGGACCAAGGGCGAGCCGATACGCAAGGAGACACAAGCCATGAGCAGGCGCCATGAGGACTCCGGCAGGCGAGGCGGAGAGCGACACGGTCGAGGGGCGGCACCCCACGACGAGCATCAGGGGAGGCACCCCGCGGGCAGAGGACAGGACGAACCGCGAGGCCCACCCCGTCATGAGCACCACGAGCACCATGCGAGGCCGGGCCGCGACTCCCACCGCTCCGACTGGGATGGGCGCCGCGACTACGAGCACCCCTCGAGGGACTTCGCTCGCGACCTCGACAACCGCTCGATGAGGGGGGACCGGGACACGCTCGACTACGAAATCGACCGGGACTTCAGTGACGCCGCGAGGGAGCTGGACAAGGCCCGCGAGTACGGCCCGGATTACGACCGCGAGCGCGAGCTGGACCGCCGTGCCCGACTCCTCGACCCGGAGCGCATCGCCCGGCGACCGGGCTTCAGCCCCAGCGGCACCTTCCGCGCCCTGGATGAGGGCGCCGAGAGAGACCCGCGCATCGGTCGGACCGACGAGCGGCTTCGACGAAAGAGCCCCTCAGAGGAGAGCAGCCGCCCCGGTCCTCGTGGAGCGCCACCCATCGCCCATCGCCAGGGGGCCGTGGGACAGGGACATTCGCGCTACGAACCGCGCGGCTCGGATTCGTGGGACGAGCCCGAGGCGTGGATGGATGAGATGCGGGAGCTGCGGCCTCGCGACCGGCCCGCCGAAGCGGACGTGCGACTGGGCGGCACCCAACCTTCGGGCCATGGACCGGGCATCGAGAACATGGCCCCGCCCCAGTTGGGATTCTCCACGAGCATGTCGCGCGGCGATGACCATGACATGGGCCATGGAGGCTTCCTCGGTGGCGGCTACCGCCCCCGTACCGCGTCACCTCCCACGGGCAAGGGCCCTCGGGGCTACCAACGTGGGGACGACCGCATCCGCGCGGACATCTGCGACCAGTTGATGCGCGCGTGGATGGACTCCTCCGACGTGGACGTCCAGGTGGAGGGCGGCGTGGTGACGCTGCTCGGCCGAGTGCGAGGCCGCGACGAGAAGCGCGCCATCGAGGACGTCTCCGAGGCCGTGCTCGGCGTGAAGGAGGTCCTCAACCACCTGCGACTGAACCGGAGCGAGGGGGCGCGGCCCCCACCCGCGTCCCAGGAGCCGCTCAACCCATCCGAGCAGACCTCGGACGAGGACGGCTCGCTGCACTCCTGATGTGGGCTCGGCCTTCCGCGTCATGAATCGGGGCCCGTCCTCCCCTGGGGGCGGGCCTTTCGGGCCTCCAGCGGACAGTGGGGCATGGGGCCTCACGGTGCTGTCCCCGCGCCGCGCGGGTTCGGCTAGTGTGCCGGGCCTTTCCGCCAGCCACACCTCAGGAGCCTGTTCATGTCCCGCGTCATCCGCGCCCCCCGTGGTTCCACCCTCTCGTGCAAGGGATGGGTCCAGGAGGCCGCGCTCCGGATGTTGATGAACAACCTCGACCCGGATGTCGCCGAGCGCCCCGAGGACCTCGTCGTCTACGGCGGTACCGGCAAGGCCGCTCGCGACTGGCCGTCCTTCGACCGCATCGTCTCCAGCCTGCAGAACCTCTCCGACGAGGAGACGCTGCTCGTCCAGTCCGGCAAGCCCGTGGGCATCTTCCGCACGCACCCGGACGCGCCGCGCGTGCTCATCGCCAACTCCAACCTCGTGGGCCGCTGGGCCAACTGGGAGCACTTCAACGAGTTGGAGAAGAAGGGCCTGATGATGTACGGCCAGATGACGGCCGGCTCGTGGATCTACATCGGCACCCAGGGAATCCTCCAGGGCACCTACGAGACGTTCGCCGCCGCGGGCCGCTTCCACTACGGCACCGAGGACCTCGCCGGCCGCCTCATCCTCTCCGGAGGCCTGGGCGGAATGGGCGGCGCGCAGCCCCTGGCCGCCACCATGAACAACGCCGTCTTCCTCGGCGTGGAGATCGACCCGTGGCGCGCCCAGCGCCGCGTGGAGACGCGCTACCTGGACGTGGTGGCCAAGGACCTGGACGAGGCGCTGGCCCTGGCGAAGGACGCGCAGCAGAAGCGCGTGGGCCGCTCCATCGGCATCATCGGCAACGCGGCGACGGTGTTCCGCGAGCTGTACCGCCGGGGAATCAAGCCGGACTTCGTCACGGACCAGACGAGCGCGCATGACCCGCTCAACGGCTACATCCCCACGGACCTGTCGCTGGAGGCCGCCGCCGAGCTGCGCACCCGCGACCCCGAGGGCTACGTGCGCCGCGCCCGCGAGTCGATGATTCAGCACGTGGAGGCGATGAACGACTTCCAGCGCGCCGGCAGCCACGTGTTCGACTACGGCAACAACCTGCGCGGCCAGGCGCAGCTCGGGGGCATGGAGAACGCCTTCGAGTTCCCCGGCTTCGTGCCCGCGTACATCCGCCCGCTGTTCTGCGAGGGCATGGGCCCGTTCCGCTGGGTGGCGCTGTCCGGAGACCCGGAGGACATCCGCCGCACGGACCAGGTGGTGCGCGAGCTGTTCCCGCAGAAGGCGTCGCTCCAGCGCTGGCTGAACATGGCGGAGCAGCGCGTGGCGTTCCAGGGCCTGCCGGCGCGCATCTGCTGGCTGGGCTACGGCGAACGCGCGAAGGCGGGCCTCGCGTTCAACGAACTGGTGCGCAAGGGCGAGGTGAAGGCGCCCATCGTCATCGGCCGAGACCACCTGGACTGCGGCTCGGTGGCGTCGCCCAACCGCGAGACGGAGGCGATGAAGGACGGCACGGACGCGGTGGCGGACTGGCCCATCCTCAACGCGCTGGTGAACGCGGTGAACGGCGCGTCGTGGGTGTCCTTCCACCACGGCGGCGGCGTGGGCATGGGGTACTCGCTGCACGCGGGCCAGGTCATCGTCGCGGACGGCACGGCGGAGGCCGCGCGCCGCATCGAACGCGTGCTCACCAGCGACCCCGGCATGGGCGTGCTGCGCCACGCGGACGCGGGCTACCCGGAGGCCATTGAAGTCGCCAAGGAGCGAGGCGTGAAGATTCCGGGCATCACCGTGTAGCCTCCGGAGTCGCCATGGCCTACCGCGCGCACTCGAGAGTCGTCCTGTTCCTGGCCCTGGCTCTCGGGGCGCTCGCGGGGTGTGCCCCGACGGCCGTCGGGCCCATGGTCATGCGCCTGGGCCCGGGGTCCGCCGAGCACCGCATCCTCCAGGCCGGCATCCGCTCCGGCCCCCGGCTCAGCGCGCCCATCGCCGGGACGCAGGTGTCCATCAACACCGAGGACCGCTTCCGGGGCGACGACTCCAGCTTCTCCACGCAGCAGTGGGGGCTCGCGTTCGATGCCGCCATGACGTGGCCCCTCACCGAGCGGCTGCACCTGCACACCGGCATCCAGGGCGAGATGTTCCTCCCGCTGCCCCTGCCCGGCTACGGCGTGTACGCGGGTGCGTCCTACTACCTCGGCTCGGCGCAGCTCGGTGTGGCGCCCTCGCTCGCGCTGCGCGGGGCCACCGACTTCGGCATCACCACGAGCCGGGGCGGCCCGGGCACCATGGGCGGCGCGGAGGCGACGTGCGCCTTCAGCTTCTCGCCCGAGCAAGGCGTGTCCGTGGGGCTGGTGCCGTTCATCGCGGTGCACACGCTCGCGTCCCACGGCTCGAGCCAGGGCTCGCTGTATTACGGCGGCGTCGTGGCCGCCCGGTTCAATTGGAGCTGGCTGGAATCGCTGGAGCTGTCCGGCGGGTTCGGTCGGGCGCTGGTGGGCAAGAGCGCCAGCTGGAACGTTCCCATCGTCGGCGTACGCGGAGGTCGTTGAAGCAATGCAAGCGCTGGAGCTGCTGGTCCGCAACACGTCCGAGGTCCTCACCCTGGAAGGCACGCACCGCGAGCCCGCGGAAGCCGCGCTCACGCCGAAGCCCGGCGCGTGCGTGGGCGTGCACGAGGGACGCATCGCCTTCGTGGGTCCGGAGTCGGAGCTGCCCTCGGGCGCCGTGGGCCCCGACACACAGGTGCTGGATGCGGAGGGCGGCTTCGTGGGCCCGGGCTTCGTGGACCCGCACACGCACCTGGTGTTCGCTGGCGAGCGCTCCGCGGAGTTCGACCTGCGCAACCAGGGCGCCACCTATCTGGAAATAGCCAAGGCGGGCGGCGGAATCGTCAGCACCGTGCGCGCCACCCGCGCCGCCAGCGAGGACGAGCTGGTGCGCCTGGCCCTGCCCCGCGTCCAGCGCCTGTTGGAGCAGGGCGTGACGGTGGCCGAGGTGAAGAGCGGCTACGGGCTGGATTTGGAGAACGAGCTGAAGATGCTGCGCGCGGTGCGCAGGCTGGGCGCGCTGACGCCCGTGGAATTGGTGCCCACGCTGCTGTGCGCGCACGCCCTTCCCCAGGAGTACCGGGAGCGCCGCGAGGACTACGTCCGCCTCTGCATCGAGGAGATTCTCCCGGCCGTCGCCCGCGAGGGCCTGGCGCGTTTCTGCGACGTCTTCGTCGAGGACAGCGCCTTCACCGTCGACGAGGCCCGCCGCATCCTCACCACCGGCCGCGCACTGGGGCTCGTTCCGCGCCTGCACGCGGACCAGCTCACCGCCCGCGGAGCCTCCGAGCTCGCCGCCGAGCTGGGCGCCGCCACCGCCGACCACCTGGAGCAAGTCACCGACGCCGGCATGCGCGCCCTCGCCGACGCCAACGTCACCGCCGTGCTCGTACCCACCTCCACGCTCTTCCTGCGCATGCGCCCCTACGCGCCGGGACGTCGACTGCGTGACGCGGGCCTCAACATCGCTTTGGGTACCAACGTGAATCCAGGCTCGGCCATGAGTGAAAACACGGCCTTGGCGCTGGGACTGGCGTGTCTGGAGAACGGGTTGAGCGCGGCGGAGGCCTACTGGGCGGCGACACGCGGCGCCGCGCTCTCATTGGGACTGCAACAACATGGTCGGCTGGCTGTGGGTGATGCAGGCGACCTGGTGCTGTTCAGTTGTGCGTCTTTCCGCCATCTGCCCTACCATTTAGGCGTAGGGCACGCGCGCACGGTCGTCAAAGCCGGGCGTGTCGTGGTCAAGCAGGCGCTGAATTCCTGCGGGTGAAGCGACGTCGTCTGGTGACACGTGCGTCGCACGGGAGGGCAGGAGAACTTCCCGTCGGGGCCGGCCGTTATAAGTACCCATTGCAGCCATGTGCCGACTATTTGGATTCAGATCGTCAGTGCCTTCCGCCGTCCACCCTTCGTTGGTGACGGAGAAGAACTCGCTCCTCATCCAGTCGCGCGAGCACAAGGATGGGTGGGGAATCGCCGCGTACGGCGCGGAGGCGCTCCCGCAGGTGGCCCACGGTGTGGGCCCCGCGCACAGTGACCCTGACTTCGAGCGGGTGAGCAGCCGTGTGTCCTCACACACGGTGGTGGCGCACATCCGGCTCGCGTCGGTGGGCGCGGTGGAGCTGCGCAATTCCCACCCCTTCCAGCATGGCCGGTGGACCTTCGTTCACAACGGCACGGTGCGGGAATTCGCGAAGCACAGCGCGAGGATTGAAGAGCTCATCTGTCCCACGCTGCGCGCGGGCATCCAGGGCACCACGGACAGCGAGCGCTGCTTCTACGTCTTCCTGACCCGGCTGGCCGCCCGGTATCCCATCGCGCATGCGGTCCCCGTGGAGGGCGTCGCCCGAGCGCTCGCGGAGACAATGAGCCTGGTGTCAGCCATCACCGACGAGCCGCTGGTGCAGCCGCGCTCCGCGATGAACTTCCTCGCCACGGATGGCGAGGTGATGGTGGCGTCGCGGCGCAACCGCACCCTCTTCATCAACACCGGTGGCGCGAGCTGCTCGACGGGCGCGCTGCCCGAGGTGGGCACGCGGCTGGAGCAGCTCATCGTCTCCAGTGAGTCGCTGTGCGGTGGGCCGTACTGGACGCCCGTCAACGAGGAGGACGTCATCGGCGTGGACGCCGGGCTCGTCTTCCATCGCTGGCGGGTACCGGAGCTGGCGGGGGACGTTCAGCCCCCCACGCCCGGCCCCACGCGTCACGCGGCCTGAGCGTCAGGGCACCACGGGAGGCTGGAGCTCGCGCAGCGCGGGCACGAGCTTCTCGCGCAGGGCCACGACGCGCTCGAACAACCAGAAGCCGAAGGGTTGGATGTGCTCGGGCGCCGTTGGCTCGTCGGGCAGCTCGGGTTCGAGCTCGCCGAAGGAGTGGATGCCGTACTCCCCTTCTGGCGTCTGGGAGCGCCGGTCGAAGAGGAAGCTCGCGCCGTCGTGCCAGCCGCCATGGAAGACGAGGGCTAGTGAGAGGCCCGGCACGGGCTCATCGAGGTTCTCCGCCAGCTCCTCCACGTTGTACTCGTCGGCGTTGATTTCGAGCACGCACTGTCCGCCACCGCTGACGTTGCCGCTCAGGTGCGTCGTCTCGCCGTTCGCGTGCGCGACGACCCAGGTCGCGGTGCCGTAGCGCCGCGTGAAGTAGTCGAAGGAGGAGCCCGTGGCGTCGACGGCTTCGGGCCTCGTCCATCGCCCGAAGCGCTTCTCGTGCATGGAGCGGAAGAAGGTGCCGCCGTGCCCCATGCGCTCCAGCCGCGCACGGTCTTGCTCGGGGTCGATGAGCTCGATGACGAAATGTCCCTCCGGCAGCTTGTGGTGCAGCTCGGTGAGCAGGGCCACCGCGGCATCCACGGCCTCGCGTGCCGTGTCGGGCCGAGCCGCGCTCGACAGCTCCACCTTCGGCGACTGGGACGGGGGCGCCGGATTCACATGCTTCGCTTGCGGCGTCGAGCACGTGAAGGCGGTCAGTTCCTCCTGCTCCAGCGCGAAGAGCCGCTGCTCCGCCGCGACGAGCGCCTCGTCACGCGTCGGGAACGGGGTGCGCTCCTCATGGGACGTCTTCTCCAGCCCAGCGACGCGCACGGAGACGGCGTGAAGCTCCGCCCCGTCGACGCTCACCGTCTCGGAGCGAATCAGTCCAGGCTGCGTCGAGCGCAGCTCGCGCCGCACCAACCTGTCGGACGACACGTTCCAGCCCAGGCCGGCGTGGAAGCCGAGCCGGCCATAGTGGCTCACCAGGCCGTCGATATCGGACAGGCGCACCCTCGCCTGGGCCACGCGCCCGCCCAGCGTTCCCCGCGTACAGATGGCGCTGTCGTCGTAGACGGCGAGGTCCACGAACAGTCCATCGAGCCGCTGAACGAGGAAGTGCCGCTGGCGCGCCACGGACGGAGCTGGAACGACGTTGAACTCGAACAGCGTCTCCCGACTCCAGATTTGAAGCCGGTACTCGCTGTCGAAGAACCAGCACTCCTCGGGCACGTCGAGCACGCGCGCGCGGTCCCCAGGCGCGACGGGCCGGTTGCGATTGAGTTCGCGAAGCGCCGCGTAGCTACGTCCCATGCGCCACTCCTCCGCGGTGCGTGGGCATCAAGGCAGCCACGCCGTCAGCAGCGCCACCGAGCGGGCGCCGAAGGCCTCGGCCTTGAGCGAGCGCGCATCCCCACCGGCGTGGGCCAGGGTGACGCGCAGGTGCTCGGTGGGCGCGGCCTCGGGCACGCGGTCCAACCACTCCACCAGCACCGCGCCCTCTCCGCCCACCAGGTCCATGAACCCCGTGGCGTAGAGGTCATCGTAGCCCGTCAGGCGGTACAGGTCCGCGTGGTAGAGCGGAATCCTTCCCGAGTACGGGTACACAATCGCGAACGTGGGGCTGGCCACTTCGGAGCGAGGGACGTGCGCGCCCTCGGCGACTCCGCGCACCAGGTGCGTCTTGCCCGCGCCCAGGTCCCCAATCAGGCCCACGAAGTCGCCCGGCTCCAAGAGCCCGCCCAGCTTCACGCCGAGCCGATGCGTCTCCTCGGGTGAAGCCAGCGTCAACGTCCGCGTCACCAGCTCGCCGTCACTCATCGACCCCACCTCACCCACAGCTCGCAGAGCCCCTGTTCAATGAGGTCCCCCGCCACCAGGCCCAGTTGTCCACGCCTGGCCGCGGCCAGGTCGCCCGCGAAGCCATGGGCATATACCGCCGTCCAGATGGCATCCGGCACGGGGAGGGCCTGTGCCAGCAGGGCGCCGCACACCCCGGACAGCACGTCCCCGGAGCCTCCCGTGGCCATGCCCGGGTTGCCGGTGGTGTTGATGAAGACGCGTCCATCCGCGTGCGCCGTCAGCGTCCGGTCCCCCTTGAGCACCACCGTCACGCCCAATCCCGAAGCGAGTCGACTCACGACCTCCAGTCGCTTGGATTGGACCTCCCGGGTCGACTTGCCCGTCAGCCGCGCCATCTCGCCGGGGTGCGGGGTGAGGACCACCGGCCCCTTCGCGCGGCGCAGCACGGACAGGTCCTCGGCCACGGCGTTGAGCGCGTCCGCGTCCAGGACGACCGGAATCTCCAGGCGCGACACCAGCTCGCCGATGAGCGCGCCGGTACCCGGACCGCGAGGAATGCCCGGGCCCATCACCAGCGCGTCCTTGCCCTCGGCGGCGGCGAGCAGCGCGTCCAGGTCTCCCATTCCCAACGGCCCGGCGGCCTCCAAGGGGATGCCCATGATTTCAGCGGAGTGCGACTGCACGGACTCCAGCGCATCGCTCCGCGTGGCCACCGTGACGAGCCCCGCGCCGCTGCGCAGCGCCGCCTTCGACACCAGGGCCGCGGCGCCCGTCTTGCCCCGGCTGCCCGCGACGACGAGGACATGGCCGTACGTGCCCTTGTGCGTGTCCGCCTTGCGCACCGGCAGCGTGTCGCGCGCGTCCGACTCCTCCACCACGAAGAGCTCGGCGCCCGAGACTTCGCGAGACGACGCGCCGCCCATGCCGATGTCCACCCGCCGCACGCGTCCGCACAGCGTCGCGCCGGGCTCCAGCACCTGGCCCGGCTTGAGGAAGCCGAAGGCCACCGTGGCATCCGCCTCCACGCAGGACGAGAAGGGCTCGCCCGTGTCGCTCTGGAGGCCGGAGGGCACGTCCGCCGCGACGACCTTCGCACCCGCGCGCCGCCAGCGATGGATGGCGGAAATAGCCTCCGCGAAGGCCGCCGCCGGAGCCCGGCTCAGTCCGGTGCCGAACAGCGCGTCCACCACCACGTCACCGGAGCCGGGCTGCTCCAACGACTCCACGGCGCGCGCCACCCCACCAAAGCCCCGCAGGGCCTCCAGGTTGCGCTTCGCCTCGGGCGTCAGCTTCGCGGGGTCGCCCACCAGCGTCACCGACACCTTGGCGCCTCCCTCGAGGAGGAAGCGCGCCGCCACCAGGCCATCCCCACCGTTGTTGCCCGGCCCGCACACCACCACGAAACGTCCACCGGGCCCGGCCAGCTCGCGAGCCACCTCCGCGAGTCCCCTCCCCGCGTTCTCCATCAGCAGCGCGGAGGGCATGCCGTGGCGCTGCTCGGCGGCCTCTTCGGCCTGACGCATCTGGGCGGCGGTGAGGACGCGCAACATGGATTCACTCCCCTTTCGTCTGGAGGACCACCGTGGCGGCGGCCACGTCTGCATCGTGGGTGAGCGCGAGGAACGCCTCCAACCCTCGCGCCTCCATCACTTCGAGCGCCACGCCGGAGAGGGCGAAGTACGGCGCCCCCCCGTCCCGGCGCACTTCCATGTCCTTCCAGCGGATGCCCTTGGGCGCGCCCAGCGCCTTCACCAGTGCCTCCTTCGCCGCGAAGCGCGCGGCATAGGCGCTGGCGGCATCATGGCGCTGGCCACACAGGGCCCGCTCCGCCTCGGTGTAGACGCGGTTCAGGAACGGCTCCGCGCGAGGTCCATCCATGATGCGCTGGATGCGGGAGATGGAGCAGATGTCCAGGCCCAGGCCCCGGATTCCCATGGCGCGCTATCCCGGGTTGCGCATCAGGTCGAGCATCTCCCGCACCGCGCGGTCGAAGCCCACCAGCACCGCGCGCGCGACGATGGCGTGGCCGATGTTCAGCTCGTCGATTTCGGCGATGCGCGCGATGGGCTGCACGTTGTCGTAGTTGAGCCCGTGGCCCGCGGCCACGCCCAGCCCCAGCTTCGTGCCCGCCTTGGCCGCGTCGACGATGCGCGCCAGCTCCCGCGCGCGCTCCTTCTCGTTGCGCGCCTCGCAGTAGCGCCCCGTGTGCAGCTCGATGCGGTCCGCGTTCACCTTGTGCGACGCGCGCACCTGGTCCAGGTCCGGGTCGATGAACAGCGAGACGGTGATTTCGCCGTCCTTGAGGTTCTTGATGATCTTCGCGACGTGCTCGCGCTGGCCGGCGACCTCCAGGCCGCCCTCCGTCGTGAGCTCCTCGCGGCGCTCCGGCACCAACGTCACCACGTCCGGCTTGTGCTCGTAGGCGATCTTCACCATCTCCGTGGTGGCCGCCATCTCGAGGTTCAGCAACGTCTGCGTCGTCTCCCGCAGGATGCGCAAGTCGCGGTCCTGGATGTGGCGCCGGTCCTCACGCAGGTGGATGGTGATTTGCCGCGCGCCCGCCAGCTCCGCCATCGCCGCGGCCGTCACGGGGTCCGGATAGGTGGTGCGCCGCGCCTGCCGCAGCGTCGCCACATGGTCCACGTTGACACCCAGTCGCTGTCCCATCGACCGCACCTCGCTTGATGCGCGGTCCCGGGATTGTCGGGGGCCCCGGCACGCGCTGGCCCCTCTAATCGCGGCCAGCGTCCGGAAGTCAACCGCCGTGAACGACGACTAGCGATTGCACGCCTTGGCGAGGGCGTCGGCGATGTCCTTCGCGTAGGCCTCGTTGCGAGCGGCGTCCTCGCCCTCGATGAGGACGCGGGCCTTGGGCTCGGTGCCGGAGAAGCGCACCAGCACGCGGCCGGAGTTGCCGAGCTTCTGCTCCACGGACTTGATGACCTTCATCACGTCCGGCATCTCGCCCAGCTCCTTCTTCTGCTTCACCACCACATTAACCAGCGTCTGGGGCACCGGCTCGAAGATGGAGGACAGCTCGCTCAGGGGCTTGCCCGCGCGGCACATCACCGCGAGCAGTTGGAGCGCCGCCAGCGTGCCGTCACCCGTCGTGGTGTGGTCCAGGAAGATGAGGTGGCCGCTCTGCTCGCCGCCCAGGTTGTAGCCGTTGCGGCGCATCTCCTCGACGACGTAGCGGTCACCCACGCGCGTGCGAGCCACCTTCACGCCCCAGCGCGCCACCGCGCGCTCCAGGCCGATGTTGCTCATCACCGTGGAGACCAGGACCTTCTTCTTCAGCTGCTTGCGAGCCATCAGCTCGCCGGTGCAGATGGCCATGATGGCGTCGCCATCCACGACCTTGCCCTTCTCGTCCACGACGATGAGGCGGTCGGCGTCGCCGTCCAGGCCGATGCCCAGGTGGGCGCCGTGCTTGATGACGGTGCGCGCCAGGTTCTCCGGGAACAGCGCGCCACACTTGTGGTTGATGTTCTTGCCGTCCGGCGCCACGCCCAGGCTGATGACCTTGGCGCCCAGCTCCTCCAGCACCGCGGGCGCCGTCTTGTAGGCCGCGCCGTGGGCGCAGTCGACGACGATGGTCAGACCCTCCAGCGTCAGCTCGCGCGGGAAGGTCGCCTTGAGGAACACGATGTAGCGACCCCGGGCGTCCTCCATGCGGAACGCGCGGCCAATCTTCGTCGCGGTGGGGCGGATGGAGTCGATGGCACCCGTGGAGAGCAGCTCTTCAATCTTGCCCTCCGTCTCGTCCGGCAGCTTGAAGCCATCGCGCCAGAAGAACTTGATGCCGTTGTCCTCATACGGATTGTGGGACGCGGAGATGACGGCGCCGGCGTCGGCGCGCATCGACGTGGTGAGGTTGGAGATGCCCGGCGTCGGCAGCGGACCGACGAGCTCCACGTCGACCCCCATGGACGTGAGGCCCGCGGCGAGCGCCTGCTCCAGCATGTAGCCGGACAGTCGCGTGTCCTTGCCCACGATGACGCGGTGCCGGTGCGGCCCGTTGCGGATGAGGAACGCGAGTGCCCGCCCGAGCTGCATCGCCACTTCCGCTGTCATCGGGTAGACGTTCGCCTTGCCGCGAACACCGTCCGTGCCGAACAGCTTCTGTGTCGCGCGCTCCTCCTTCGGAGGCATGTTCATCCTGTAAGCCATGGTGCCGCTCCACCTTTCCCACGCCGGGCCTGTGCCGGTCTCTCGACGTCGGGGCTTATACCCCGCCCACCGCCGGGGCTCGAAGGTAGGGTCCCAACGCTCCCCTGGCAACGGCCCGGCCTTGCAGGCTCTATCACCCTTGAACAAGGGTGCGAAAACGATACCAAGCCCCGCCTGAACGGCCCACGCCACGAGGGCCCTTCCGCGTGGCCCGGCGTCCACGGACGCTCAGCGACCGAGCAGGATGCCCCCATCCCGAGCGGAGCGGATGGCATCGGCGACGGCGAGCGCATCGCGCGTCTCGGCCACATCGTGCACCCGGACGACGTCCGCCCCACCCAGCACGGCCATCGCCGCCACGGAGCCCAGCGTCGCCGCCAGTCGCTCGCCCGCCGGCTTCCCGCCCGTCAGGGCCCCCAGGAAGCCCTTGCGACTGGTGCCGACCAGCAGGGGCAGCCCCGACACGCGCAGCTCGCCCAGCCGCCGCAGCAGGTAGAGGTTGTGGTCGAACGTCTTGCCGAAGCCAATCCCCGGGTCCAGCAGGATGCGCTCGCGCGCGACGCCCGCCGAGGTCGCCAGCGTCACGGACGCGTCGAGGAAGTCGAGCACCTCATCCACCAGGTCCTCGTACCGAGGGGCCTGCTGCATGGTGTCCGGCGTCCCCCGGATGTGCATCAGACAACAGGCGGCGTTGGCCTCGGCCACCGCGCCGGCCAGCTCCGGGTCCGAGCGGAAGCCGGTGATGTCGTTGACCAGGTGGGCGCCCGCCTTCAACACCGCGCGCGCCACGGCCGCCTTCGTCGTGTCCACCGAGAGGGGCACGGAGGTGCGCGCGCGCAGGCCCTCGATGACGGGCAGCACGCGAGCCACCTCCTCTTCGGCGGTGACAGGCTGGGAGCCGGGGCGCGTGGACTCGCCGCCCACGTCCAGCAGGTCCGCGCCCGCGTCCGCCAGGGCGAGGCCGTGTGAGATGGCCGCCTCCGCGCTCAGGAAGCGCCCTCCGTCCGAGAAGCTGTCCGGCGTCACGTTGACCACGCCCATGACGTAGGTGCGCGAGCCCCACTCGAACGTCCGCTCGCCCAGCACCATCCTCCCAGGCGCCTTCCCCGCCTCCAGGGCCCGCTCCAGTGCGCCCGCCAGCTCCGTGAGCGCCCCGCCCTCCGCGCGCGCCAGGGCGACGAGCCGCTCGAATTGCTCGCGGCGACCCGACAGCAGCCCCGCCCCCGGCCTTGAGCGCGCGTCTCCGGAGACCCACGAGGGATGTTCCTCTCGGCCCGGCACGAGCGCCCGCTCGGGCAGCGCATGGAGGAAGGTGCCCACGTCCTTCGTCACGCCCGTGAGCAAAAGCTGCGCGTGCGGCAGCTTCTCCAGCAGGTACTCGCGCGCGGGCGTCGGCAGGCCCATGCGTCGGAAGGCCAACGTCAGGTCCTCGGGACGGTCGGCGCTGATGGGACGGGCACGAATCATGGGAAGTGACTCCAGGGCACCGCGCCACCCTACCCCGTGCGCCGAGCGCCCAGCCCCCGCAAAGCAGAAGGCCCTCCCCGACTTCGGGAAGGGCCTTCAGGACTTCAGGACAGCGGCGGGGCTACGCCTTGTTCGGCTCCATCTTCGGCAGCCCGTCGAGGGCGTCGAGGATCTTCCGCTTGTCCTTCTTCTCCGTCGCCTTCGGGGGCGCATTCACGCGCGGGGGCGGGCGCTCACGGGTGAGCTGTCCACCCTGCAGGAGGATGTTCACGTCCTCGGCGTCGAGCGTCTCGTACTCCACCAGGGCGTCGGAGACGCGGTGGAGCGCGTCCAGGTGCTCCGTCAGCGCCTGCTTGCCGCGCTCGTAGCAACCCACCACGATGCTGCGAACCTCGGAGTCGATCTGCCGCGCGGTGTCCTCGGAGTAGTCCTTGGACGAGTTGAAGTCGCGGCCCAGGAACACCTCGCCGTCGCTCTTGCCGAACGCCAGGGGCCCCAGCTTCTCGCTCATGCCCCAGCGGCACACCATGGCGCGCGCCGTCTCGGTTGCCCGCTCGATGTCGTTCGCCGCGCCGCTGCTCATCTCGTTGAAGAGCAGCTCCTCGGCGATGCGGCCACCCATGGCCATGGCGATCTGGTCCAGCATCTGCTTCTTGTACCCGTTGACCTTGTCCTCGGTGGGCAGGCTCCAGGTGACGCCGAGCGCCTGACCGCGCGGGATGATGGTGACCTTGTGGAGCGGGTCGCACCCTGGCAGCAGCTTGGCGAGCAGCGCGTGCCCCGCCTCGTGCACCGCGGTGTTCTTCTTCTCCTTCTCGGTCATGATCATCGACCGGCGCTCAGGACCCATGAAGACCTTGTCCTTGGCGGCCTCGAAGTCGCTCAGGTCCACGCGCTCCTTGTTCTGCCGCGCGGCCATCAGCGCCGACTCGTTCACCAGGTTCTCCAGGTCCGCGCCCGTCATGCCCGGCGTACCGCGAGCGATGACCTCCAGGTCCACTTCCGGCGCCAGCGGCACGCGGCGGGTGTGCACCTTCAGCACGCCCAGGCGGCCCTTCAGGTCGGGACGCGGCACCACGATGCGGCGGTCGAAGCGACCCGGACGCTGCAGCGCGGGGTCCAACACGTCCGGACGGTTCGTCGCGGCGATGAGGATGACGCCATCGTTGGACTCGAAGCCGTCCATCTCCACGAGGAGCTGGTTGAGCGTCTGCTCACGCTCGTCATGTCCACCGCCCAGACCGGCGCCACGGTGACGACCCACGGCATCGATTTCGTCGATGAAGATGATGCAGGGGGCGTTCTTCTTGCCCTGCTCGAAGAGGTCGCGCACGCGACTGGCGCCGACGCCCACGAACATCTCCACGAAGTCCGAGCCGGAGATGGAGAAGAACGGCACGCCCGCCTCGCCGGCCACGGCCCGCGCGAGCAGCGTCTTGCCTGTTCCCGGGGGGCCCATCATCAGCACGCCCTTCGGGATGCGACCGCCCAGCTTGGTGAACTTCTTGGGGTCCTTCAGGAAGGCGACGATCTCCTCCAGCTCTTCCTTGCACTCGTCCACACCGGCCACGTCAGCGAAGGTGACCTTGTTGTGGCTCTCGCTCAGGAGCTTGGCCTTCGACTTCCCGAAGGTCATCGCCTTGCCGCTGCCACCCTGGAGCTGGCGCATGAAGAAGATGAAGAAGAGGAACAGGAAGACGACCGGCATCCACTGACCGAGGATGGTCAGCCAGAGGCTGTTCTGCTCCTCCCGCTCGTACTTGACGTCCACTCCGTTGTTGCGGAGCTGGTTCAGCATGGCCGCGTCCGGCGCCGGTCCCGTCGTGCGGAACTTCTCGCTCGTGTCGACGAACTTGCCGGAGTAGGTGTTGCCCTTGACCGCCACTTCCTTGACCTTCTTCTCCTCTACCTTCGTCAGCAGTTGCGTGAACGAAGGCTCCTGGACCTGGTCGTTGCCCTGGGAGAAGAAGTTGTAGAAGGCGACGAAGAGGACGATCAGGATGACCCAGAGCCCGATGGTCTTGTAAGTCGAACGCACGTGTCAGCTGCCCTTTCGGTACTCGGCGGGATGAGGGCCGCGCCGGGAGAAACCCAGCCTTTTCAATCGTTTGCCCGACACCAGGCGAGCTCCCCTGTCGTCGGACCGTATCAGCAACAGCAAAAAGCCCTCAACTATTTAGGGGGCGCGGCCAACCCCCGACAACACTCATTCCACTCTATAACGAAGGGGTCCGCTGAATGCTCGGACCCACGGGTGTCGCCCACAGGTAGTGTCCGGAAACATCCGCCCTGGGGGGCGGCGCCCACAACCCTGGAAGCCACATCACGGTGCCCGAGGCGTCCAACACCACCGGCCGCGCATCTCTCGACTCCGCGGGCACTCGAAGATCCACCAACACATCCTGAAGCCGCCGTTGTCCCGCGCCCATCCGGACCTTGTCCCCGGGCTTGCGTGTCCGCACGGTGAGCGGCCAGTTCACGTCCTCCGCCAGCGACAGTCCATGGACCCCCTCGGGCGGCGCCTGTGTCTCCACGCGAAAGGACCACCCCGTGCCTTCCAACACGCCCGAGGCCCCCGCGCCTTCCAGGAACAGCGCTGAAACGGGCCGCGTCTCTTGAGTCAGCGGCACGCAGCGCACCCGCCCGCCCGTCGCGCGCAGTCGCAGTCCACGCCCCACCGTCGCGGAGCCGCCCTCCTCCACCGCGCCCAGCACGCGCTCCACCGTGGCCGCGTCCGTCACCACGTCATGCTCGGCCAGCAGCCGGGCGAGCACCCTGCGCCGCAGCGGCACCTCCAGCGCGCGCACCGCCACCGCGTCCAGGCCGCCGCCTTCCGGCAGCCACACGCGCCTCCAGGCCGCGTCCGCCAGCTCGCTCAGCAGCGCGTCGTCCTCCGCCGAAAGCCGCGCGAAGGACGCCAATCGCGCGTCCACGCGGAAGCCCGCGGCGCGGGACAGGGCCGGCAGGGCGTCCTTCCGGACCCGGACGCGGAAGAACGTCGGGTCGGCGTTCATCGCATCTGTCGAATATCCGACGCCCTGCTCCGCCAGGAAGTCCACCAGCTCCTCGCGGGTGCGCTCCAGCAGCGGCCGGACGAGCCCGGGACGCGCTTCGTGGATGCCCACCGCGCCTCGCGACGACGCGCCGCGGGCCAGGCGCATCAGCAGCGTCTCCGCCTGGTCGGTGGCCGAGTGGGCCGTCGCGACCGCCGACAAGCCGCGCTCCACGCGCACCGCCTCCAGCGCCGCGTAGCGCGCCTGTCTCGCCCGCGCCTCCACGCCCGCGCCGGACCGCAGCGACAGCTCGCGCACGTGACACGCGAAGCCCAGCCGCTCGGCGAGCGACACCACCAACTGCGTTTCCGCTCGAGATTCAGGCCGCAGGCCGTGGTCCACCGTGGCGACCTCCACGCGCAGCCCCAGGCGCTCTCGCACGCTCGCCGTGCCGACGAGCAGGGCCACCGAGTCCGCGCCTCCAGAGACGGCGCACAGCACGGAGCGGCCCTCCAGCCCCAGGCGCGTGTACGCGTCCAGCAGCGTCCTCGTCAGCAGCCGTGTCATGGGTCCAGTGCGTGACATCTGACAGGTGGAATGGAGTGTCGGGTAACAGGGTTACAGAGGCGCGTGCGGTTGAAGGCAGGGGGGCTGGTTCTTATGATCGTCACACCGGATGGGCGCCGACTCGGAAGAGGAAATATGCGCGGCCCCCGGGGTTGTTGAGGGGACGGTCGAATTTTCAAGGTGTTGGGCCTAGGGGTCCCCCCCCTCCCCCTCTGGGCCCACGGGTCCGCTGGGAGATCCACTCCCGGCGGTCCCTCTTTCCGAGACGCCCCGGTCCTCTTGTCTAGAGGGCCGGGGCGTTTCCTTTTTCGCGCACAGTTGGATACGTCAGGCTTGACTGAACGTGCCCGGGCGAGGACCCAGCGAGCGCGGAATGAGTCCTCCGAAACCGTTGACCCTCTTGGGCGTCTGTCGGATAACGGCCCCGGTGTGTTCAGGTCGTCACCTCGAATCCGCCCCGGAGACTCAAGTATGGCAGGCACCGACAAGCGCAAGCAGTCGCTGTACTTCCCCGAGGAGATGTTGAAGGAGATTCAGGAGGAAGCGACCCGACAGGACCGCTCCCTCTCCTGGGTCGTGCAGCAGGCGTGGAAGATCGCCCGCGAGCGCATCAAGGGGTTCCCCGCCGTTAACGACGTGACTGGCGACGAGCGCCAGGACCCGCGCGAGGAGTAGCGCAGGCATGGCCACCACCGACCACCGCAAACAAAGCCTCTACTTCCCCGAGGACATGCTGGAGGAGATCCAGCGCGAAGCGACGCGACAGGACCGCTCGCTCTCGTGGATTGTCCAGCAGGCGTGGAAGGTCGCGCGTGCGGAGATTCGGAAGATGCCGTCGGTCAACGACGTGCTCAATGCGCCTCCGCCTCCTCGGCCCGCCACCGTCACGGCGAGCCCTCCGGTGGCGGCGGCGCCAGCGACCCCACCGAGCATGGTGGCGGCCGCTCCGAACCCGGACGAGCCCAAGTCCTGAAGGGCCCCGCGAGCGGCCCCCGGCACTCACCTGCCGGCGGGCCTCGCGGGCAGTGCGCAGTTCTCGAAGATGACGCGCGGCTCCTCGGAGAGCGCCTGGACGGGCGTGGGGTACTTCTCCCGCATGTACGCCGAGGCGATGTTCGCGTCGGTGCCGCCCAGCTTTCGCGCCTGCACCGGGTTCCGGGCGGGGTCCTGACCGGCATTGCCGAACACCGTGTCGTAGCCGTCGCCGCCCTCGAGCAGGAAGCTGGGCATGGCCACGCGGTAGCGGATGGTCGTGTCCTCGCGCGCCGGCAGCGGGATGGCCTGCCCCCCCACCGTCAGCGCCCGAACGCGCTCGCCCCTGGGGCGCGAGCAGTCCACGCGCACCGACGTCCCCGCTGACACGTGGAGGAACGCGCCGGAGGGCGAGGCGATGGACTGCCCCTCCAGGTACAGCGCGCCCACGCTGTTCTCCATCATCTCCACCACCTCGCGCTCGGTGAGGTCCACGGTGACGATGAGGTTCTCGAAGAGGATGACCTCGTGGAGCACGCCGTCGGTGAGCGGCCCCTTGCGCAGCGACATGCGCGTGTAGCAGAGGCCCTCCGTGCGCAGGGAGCCGCCGTTGACGACGCCCAGCACGGCGGGCCGCGCGGAGCCGTCCTCGGCATGGAGGAACGCGTCGGCGACCACCTGGGCCAGCGCGTTGTTGTCATGCCGGGTGAACGGCTTGTCCAACTGGACGTCCGCTGCCAGGTAGCCGACGACGGCATCCGGGTCCGAGACGAGCGGCTGGCACGAGTCGTTGTAGGAGATGCACCCGGAGAGCGGCGACGCCAGGGCGCACGCGAGGGCGGCAAGTACGGACTTGGACTTGGACTTGGGGAGCGGCATCAGAAGTGGGCCCTCACGGTGAGGTAGCCGGACATGCCTTCGCGCGGGAGGCTGTTGGTGACGCGGTCCGGACGGGGCACGTCGTCGCGAAGGTCGTGGTCGAAGACGTTGTGCGCCACCAGCGACACCTCCCAGATGTCGGCGATGGGCTCGCTGCGAATCTGCGCGGTGATGAGGCTGTAGGCGGGAATCTTGTAGCGGCGGACCAGCTCCAGCACGGAGCGGCTGTTGTTGCGTCGCTCCGCGCCCGTGCGCACCACCACGTCGAAGTTCACCCACGCGCCAATGGGCATGGACACGCCCGCGTTGAAGCGGGCCTGCGGCGTGTCGGTGAGCAGGCGGGACTGCGACGGCAGCTCCATGTCCTGCGCGCGGGAGATGCTCGCGTTGATCCAGGCGTTGGCGCGCTTGGAGGCCTCCAGGCGGGCCTCGCCCTCGATGCCGTACACGCGCACGCCCAGCTCGCGGTTGCGCAGCGGGACGATGTTGCCGGACGTGTCCACCGGGACGATGGGCGAGTCGAACAGCTCCAGGTACGCGTTGGCGCGCAGCCGCACGCGGGCCTCGCCGGCGGACTGGATGAGGTCGGCGCCCAGTTCGAAGGTGTCCACCGTGGAGGGCTGCAGGCGCGGGTTTCCCTCGAAGCGGCCCTGGTTGTAGTCCGTGTCGGGGATGCGCTCGACCAGCTCCTGGAGCGTGGGGGCGCGGAAGGCGCGGCCATACAGGGCCTTGAGCACCAGCGCGTCCGTGGCGGAGAACACCAGGCCCACGCGGGGATTGATGCTGGGCACGAAGCTGGTGCCGGTGATGGTGCCCGAGCCGTCCACGGTGGGAAGCTGCGTGGCGTCCACGCGCACACCGAACGTGAGCGTCAGCGGGTTGACGACGGTCCACTGGTCCTGCGCGAAGAAGCCCACGATGAGCCGTTTGGACACGGCGCCGTCGGCGAGTCCCAAGAGGTCCGTGAGGCCCTCGGGCGCGGTGAAGCCTTCTGGACGCACGCGCGCGTCCAGCGTGTAGTTGGTCTCGTAGTTGTAGTCGCCCAGCGACTGCTGCTCCACCAGCGCGCCCAGCGACAGGCGGTTGTTGGCCGACAGCGCGATGTCCGCGTCCACGCCGCCGGTGAGCGAGCGCACGGAGATGCTCGTCCGCTCCCGCAGGCCCTCGGCGAAGAGCTGGTTGGCCTCGGTCCCCGTCCGGAAGTTCTTGGGGGTGATTTGAAAGAGGCGGTCGGTGGACTGTTGATCGAACCCGGCGCGCGCGCGCAGCAGCACCGAGGTGCCGATGGAGCGCTCCCAATGGACGTCCGCCATGAGGACGTTCCACTTCAACTCGGAGTCCTCGGCCACGGTGTCGAAGAGGCCCATCAGCGCGGTGCGGTTCTCGGTGAGGAAGCGCACCGAGGCGCCCAGCCGGCCCGCGTCGCCCATCGCATACGTCGCGCCGCCGCCCAGGTTGAGCAGGAAGCGGTCATCGCGCGTCTTGCCGGCCGGGTCCTCCACGGCGCGGAGCCCCTGGGAGATGGCCTCGTCATCCAGGCCATCGTTGTCGATGACGTTCGAGTCGCCTGACTGGCTCCACACATCCGCGTCGGCGAAGAGGCGCAGGTCACCGAAGGTCTCTCCGGCCGATGCGTGCCCGTTGACGGTGATGGCCAGACGGTCGTCCTTCTCCGGGAAGCCTCCGGCGGAGACGGCCGTGCGCACGCCATCCGAGGTGTCGGTGACGATGTTGACCACGCCCAGGAACGCTCCCGCGCCGTAGAGCGCGGAGCCCGGGCCACGGATGACTTCGATGCGCTCCAGGTTCTCCACCGGCAGGTTCATCAGCGCCTTGCCGTCGAAGAAGTTGTTGAGGCGGTGGCCGTTGAGGAGGAACAGCACTTCGGCGTCGTTGCGGATGCCGCGCACCGCCGTGCGGTGGAAGCCCTGCACGTCGCGGCTGACGGTGAGGCCGGGCACCACGTCCAGCACGTCGGCGACGGTGCGGGCACCCAGCGCGCTGATCTGCTCGCGGCCGAACGAGGCGGCGATGGCGGGCACCTTCCGGACCTTCTCCTCGTGACGCGTGGCCAGCGCCAGGGTGTCCTCGGCGCTGTAGAGGGCCATGTCCTCCTCCAGCTCCGAGCGCATCACCGCGGAGGCCGCGCTCTCGCGCGTCGCGGACGACTCCCGCGAGGAAGCCGAATCGCGCGTCGAGGTCTCCCGGGACGACTCGCGGGAAGCGACGGGCTCGCGAACGGGTGCATCCCGCGTCGTCACCGCATCTCGCGGAGGTGGCTCTCGCGTCGCCCGTGGGCTCTCGCGCGTCGTGGGCTCTCGCGTGGGAGTCGCCGTCTCGCGTGAGGTCGTCGTGGTGCCTCGCGTCGGGGGCGGAGGCTCGCGCGACGGCGGCGGGGTGCGGGTGTCTCGCGTCGCGGTCCTGGGCGGAGGAACGTCCGAGGGCAGATCCGCGGTCAGGGCCGCCATCGAGTCATCGGAGGCGCTGTTCGTGGGCGGCGGCGCCTTGGTG